>CAZWZG010000085.1:0-12951 GCA_964638245.1 uncultured Rhodobacterales bacterium | reverse complement strand
GTTACGACACATTTAAACCTGCCGCCCGCTTGTCGGTCGCCCCGATGATGGATGGGACGAGTTATATATTAATTTCAATGGATTAAGGGGTGTCGTGTGCAATATGTGTGCAATGCGAAATCGCCTTCTGGCGCGTTCTGTCGGGCGTTTGGCGGCTGTGTGTATTTGGTGAAGTTGGAGTTAGTTGATGCTCGAACGACCTGAGGAGCTGGCCGACCTTTTGGGGCGGACTTAGTCATCTGTGACCTCATATTGCGGACCAAAGGTTCAAATGGAGGTGTGGCGATGCGTCCCGCCGATCGTACCATGAAAGGCAAAACGGCGGCCTGAGCGTTCACGTTCCCGTTAAATCTGCAAATTCCTTTCTATGCGTCCAACTTTTCTCTTGAACCTCCAGCAACTGGAGGCGTTAACAAAAGAGGCGAACTTTGGCCAAGCCACTGAAAGACGAATTTTGATGCGGGGAAAACAGATGTTGACGAGACGACATTTCATTCAAACGACCACGGCGTTGTTTTCGGCCGCATTGGCCGGACCGTCGTTGGCAAATAATTGGCCAACAGAGTCGGAAATGGCGTCTTGGGACGCGCAGGTTACGCCGCCGGGTTTTGATCTGGCTACCACCAATCCGTGGGGCTTGAACCCTCGTCTGCTGCCCCAAAGGGTGGCGGCGAACGATGGGCTTGTTCCGGGTGACATTCACGTCGATGCGACCGCGCGCTACCTGTACCATATCGAAACCGGTGGAACTGCGATGCGATATGGCGTCGCCATCGGCCGTGGCGGGTTGTACCAACCGGGGACTTACACGATCCGTCGCAAGGTCGAATGGCCACACTGGACCCCCACTGCAAACATGATCGCGCGGGAGCCAGAAGTATATTCGCAGTATGCCAACGGGCAGGAACCTGGACCCAACAATGCGCTCGGCTCACGTGCGCTGTATTTGTATGTCGGTCAGCGAGATACTTACCTTAGGATCCATGGCACACCACAGCCTTGGTCAATCGGAAGTCGCGCGAGTTCCGGATGTGTGCGGATGGTTATGCCACATATCAACGCTCTCTTCCCCAATGTCGAAATCGGATCCATGGCGCGCCTTTATCCGGCCTAGAGAACGAGGTTGATGGGCGCAGGCTGCAGATGAGCCCCGTCGCCCTGTCTTTTTTCGGACACGCTCGGAAACACCCCTGTTTGGCGCGCCATGCCGGACAGGGGGTTCTCACGTCTGCACGTCCTGTCATTTGAAAAAATGTGGTTTGCGGAAATCTATGGTCAAACGGAAACTTACCGCTTGAAGCTACAGTGGCTGTAGGTGCTATCTCGGTTGCATCCTAGCGAATCCCGAGGTTATCATGCCGTCCGACCCACATCGCCATCCTCATTCCGATCCTGGCCACACGCACGGAGACGCCTGCTGCGGCAGCGACAAGCCCGTCAACATGACGCCCACGCCCACTCCGTCCTCCGGTCGGAGCTTTCAGGTGTCCGGTCTCGACTGCGCCGAAGAAGTCTCAATCCTCAATAAAGTCGTTGGCCCCAAGGTCGGCGGCGCCGAGCATTTGGCCTTCGATGTCATCAATGGGCGAATGACCGTCCTGGACAGCGCCAAAGCGATTTCGGACGCACATGTTGCAGAATTGGTCGCAAGCACCGGCATGACAGCCAAGCCGTGGGATGCCGACAGCGCATCAGTCGATCAGGCTGCACACCTTGCCCGCCAAAGGGTGTTCACGTTCCTCAGTGGGGGCTTTTGGGCCGCAGGCTTCATCTGGCACCTGGTTGAGACCGGCTTGGGCGGGGCGATCGGGCTCTTTTCCGGCCACGGGGAGGTGCCGATGCCGTTGATCGAGGTTGCATTTTTTGCAATCGCGATCCTGTGCGGTGTCTGGCTCGTAGCGCCTAAAGCGTGGTCTTCCGCGCGGCGGCTCTCGCCCGACATGAATCTGCTGATGATGGTGGCAGTTGCGGGTGCGATCGGCCTGGGGGAGTTCTTCGAGGCGGCAACGGTTGCGTTCTTCTTCTCGCTGTCTCTCTTCCTGGAAAGTTGGAGCGTCGGACGTGCAAGGAATGCGGTTTCCGCACTTCTTGATCTCGCGCCGCCAACGGCGCGGGTGATCCGCGATGACGGCACCGAATTGGACATGCCTGCTGCAGAAGTTGTCGTGGGCGACCGTTTCATTGTGCGCGGCGGCGACCGTATTCCGCTTGATGGAGAGGTCACATCCGGGATGGGAGCCGTCGATCAGGCGCCGATCACCGGTGAAAGCGCGCTGGTGCCGAAAGAAACCGGGGATGATGTCTATGCAGGCACGATCAACGGTGAAGGCACGCTGACGGTGCGCGCTACCAAGTTGGCCTCGGACACGGTGCTGGCCAAGATCACGCGCATGGTCGGCGATGCCCATGCGCGCCGCGCGCCGGTAGAACAATGGGTCGCGAAATTCGCACGCATCTACACGCCCATCGTGATGGTGTTGGCGATCGCGATTGCAGTTCTGCCGCCGCTCATCGCAGGCGGGGGGTGGGACTACTGGTTCTACAACGCGCTTGTGCTTCTGGTCATTGCCTGCCCTTGCGCGCTGGTCATCTCGACGCCTGTGTCCATCGTTGCGGCACTTGCCGCATCTGCTCGGGCTGGGGTGCTGATCAAGGGTGGGGCCTATGTCGAAGCGCCTGGCCGCACGACGGCGCTAGCGATGGACAAGACCGGAACGATCACTATGGGCGAGCCTGAGGTGGCGTCCGTGCATCCGTTGGGAACCGCGACGGCCAAGGACCTGATCGAGATGGCTGCCGGTCTTGAGGCGCGATCCTCGCACCCATTGGCGCATGCCATTATTGCGCGGGCTGAGGCCGACGGCGTCACGGTGTCTGCCGCTGAAGATACTCGCACCGTGCCGGGTCGCGGGCTTGAAGGGCGCGCTGCTGGCCGTTCAATCTGGCTTGGCTCTGACCGTTTCGCGGAAGAGAAAGGATTTGGCAGCGCCATTCCGAAAGACATCCGCGACCGGATTGAAGGTGCTGGAAGCACGCTTGTCGCCGTGGGCGACGACACTGGCGTGATGGGACTTCTGGAGTTGCGTGACAGGATCCGTCCAGATGCCAAAGGCATCGTGGCGCAGCTTCACGCGCAGGGCGTGAAGACCATCGTCATGCTGACGGGCGATAACGAGCGCACTGCGCGCGCCGTCGCCGCCGAAGTGGGCATCGACGAGGTCCGCGCTGAGCTTCTGCCCGAAGACAAAGTGAAAGCCATCGAAGAGCTGGTCGAAACCCACGACATGGTGGCCATGATCGGCGACGGCGTGAACGACGCACCCGCCATGGCGCGGGCGCATTACGCGATTGCCATGGGGGCCGTCGGCTCGGATGCAGCGATTGAGACGGCGGATATCGCACTCATGACCGACGATATCGGCAAGGTGCCTTGGCTTATCGGCCATTCGCGCCGGGCCATGTCGATCATCCGCCAGAACATTGCGATTTCGCTGGCGACAAAGGCGCTGTTTGTTGGCCTGACGGCCTTCGGGATGGCGTCCATGTGGGGCGCTATCGCTGCAGATGTTGGCGTGTCGCTGGTCGTAGTTGCCAATGCCCTGCGGCTTCTGAACGCTGGAGAGTCAAAGCCACCACCTGCCGGTGGAAAGCGGGTCGGCGCGCAGATGGCCAAGGGGGCCTTGGCGCCTGGACAATAAGGTGGCCCGGGAGGGCGGCGAAGGTGGGGGCAGAATGCGCATATTTGACGTGCTGGAAAAGATCATCCATTCGATAGGTGTGGGGACCGCTTGGCTGACAGTGGTCCCCATCGCGTTTTTCACCGGCCTGCAAATGCTTGATCGCAAACTACACCTTGGGGTGTCGTCGTATCTTCCGGACATTTCGACGTCCTTGCTGTTCATCCTGATCTTCATGACATTCGGGTTCACCTATCTACGGGACGGCCATGTGCGCGTGGACGTATTTCGAAGGAATTGGCCGCCACGCCGCCTGGCTTGGATCGAGCTTGGTGGTTGCCTCCTCGTCGTTCTGCCCCTCGCGGCCATCCTCACCTACTACGGCTGGGATGGGCTGATGCGAACAACGCAATTCGCGGACAACGACATTTGGGCACGGCGCATGGCCGCTGTGATCGGCCCGGTGGTTCTGGGATTGGCCGGGCTTATCGTCATCGCGTGGAACGTCGCGTTCCTGCGCGGCAATCGCGACAACCTCTCCCCACTCTCTGAGGAAGACCTTCCCCGTGGAGACTGAATTCCTGGCCATCGCCATGCTGGGTATTCTGGCGCTAGGCGTGTTCAGCGGCTTCCCCGTGGCTTTGGTTCTGACGGCGACTGGGTTTCTTGCCTTTGTGGGCGCGGTCTGGATGGAGGTCACGGATTTCGGCCACTTGGGTCTGATCTATCTTCGCGTGCGTGGCATCCTGACGAACGAAGGGGTGCAGTTCACTACCGTGCCGCTCCTGATCTTTCTGGGGCTGGTGCTGAACGCCAGCGGCATTTCATCAACCCTGTTTCGAACACTGGGGCGGGCACTCAGGTGGCTCCCCGGCCACTATGCCATTGCCACATTGTTGATTGGCCTGATCCTGGCCCCCGCCGCTGGTGTGATTGGAGCTTCCGTCGTGACCGTAGCATTGGTGGCCTACGCTCCGATGCTGCGTTCAGGGTATTCCGCGTCAGCGGCAGGATCGGCCGTGGCGGCATCCGGCGCGTTGGGCGTCGTCTTCCCTCCGGCAGTCCTTCTATTCTTCGTGGCCAATGTCTTTCAGCTTCGTATTTCCCTGATGTATTCGGCCTTGGTCGTTCCAGTGCTCATTCTGGTTTTCTTCTTTTCCGTCTATTTTTCCGTCACGCTGAGAGGGCGTATCGATATCTCACTTTCAGACGACGCGAAGCACACGCTGCGGGACCTCGTGTCGTCGATCATGGCGATTGCCGTAATTGCTGCTATTCCCCTTAGTATCATGGGCGGGATCGCGACCTTGTCTGAGGCAGCGGGTGTTGGGGTCTTTGGCGCACTATTTGTAATGGCGGTTCGCGGTCGCATGACAATTGAGCGGCTGAACAAGACGATTGTGCAGACGGCGTCCATGACCTCGATGGTATTCTTCATCGTTGTGGGTGCGTCGATTTTCTCGCTCAGCTTCAATTTGCTGGAGGGTGGGCAGCTGCTACTTTCCTGGATTGACGGATTTGACCTTGGGCGTTGGGCGACCCTTGGCATGTTGTTGGGCGTGATCCTTGTGCTGGGTTTCGTGTTCGACTGGATCGAAATTCTGCTCGTGTTCCTACCGATCTTCCTTCCTGTGTTCGCACAGCTGGATTTCTCCGATCACGTCGGGTCGGTCTATTTCTCGCAGGTCTGGTTGGCTGGTCTGATCGCATTGGCGCTTCAAACCTCATTTCTCACACCGCCGTTCGGATATGCGCTGTTCTTCGCCAAAATGGCGGCGCCACCGAGCGTCAATCTGGCCGATATCTATCGCGGCGCGGGACCGCTCGTGGTCATCGAAGTCGCACTGATTGCCTTGCTGGTATGGCGACCTGAATTGATCACATGGCTGCCACAACTTGTTCTTTCGCGATCAAACTCCGCTTTGATCAACTAGATTTGGCATGCTAACTATCGTCATGAGGCATTGTCATAAAACCGAGCTTTCCCCATGAAACGCCGCATCTTTCTTTTGGGTACGATCACCGCATTTCTGTCCGGCTGCGCCAGCAGGTTCCGGGACTACGATGGACCGCAGGTCACGCGGCTCAGAATGTACAAGGATGAGCGTTTGCTTATCCTTGATGGCGCTGAGGGTGAATTGCGGAGGTTCCCGATCGGACTTGGCTTCGCGCCCGTGGGTCATAAGCAGTTCGAAGGCGATGGCCGCACGCCCGAGGGGGCGTACATTATCGACCGCCGTAATCCGAACAGCGAATTCCATCTGTCCATCGGTATCTCCTACCCCAACGAGGCGGACAGGGCGTTTGCGGAGTCGCACGGTCGTTCGCCCGGTGGAGATATCTTCATCCATGGTGGTCCGCGGCGCGGAATTGACCCGATGAATGTGAGGGATTGGACGGCGGGCTGCCCTTCTGTCACGGACAGGCAGATCGAGATAATCTATGCGATGGTGCAGAACGGCACCCCGATTGACATTTATCCCTGACGGACGCACCAACTTGGTGCGGGCAGAATCTCCCGCGATCAACCCAGGTAGACATCTAGAAACAGCATAATCACGAGGCCGATCGCAAGGCCGAGGGTGGCCTTGTTCTGGTGGCCACTGCGGTGGGTTTCGGGGATGATCTCGTGGCTAATGACATAGAGCATCGCGCCCGCAGCAAAGGCTAGGCCCCATGGCAACAGCGGCTCTGACAGCGTGATGATGCCCGCCCCAAGCAATCCGCCGATGGGTTCGACCATGCCGGTGAGCGCTGCGATGCCCCACGCACGCCATTTGGAATAGCCTTCACCAAGCAAAGCCACAGCGACGGCGAGACCTTCGGGCGCGTTCTGTAGGCCAATACCAATCGCAAGGGGCATGCCGCCTTCGATACCGCCGGACCCGAACCCAACACCAACTGCTAGGCCCTCGGGGAAGTTGTGGATCGTGATCGCGATGATGAAAAGCCAGACCCGCCGGAGGGACGCGCCTTCGGGTCCTTCGCGCCCGGTGCTGAAATGCTCGTGTGGGAGCTTTTCGTTCATCAGAGCGACTGCACCCATCCCGAGCAGTATCGCGAGGCAAACGATGGCCGCAGGCGCCGCTTCACTCTCGAGCCGAGTTTCGGCAGCGTCCAAGGCGGGAATAATCAATGAGAAGAACGAGGCCGCAAGCATCACGCCTGCCGCGAATCCGAGCGAAAGATCACGGGTGGCCCGCGATGGGACACGGCCGAACAATACGGGCAGGGCCCCAACCGAGGTAAGTGATCCGGCAGCGAGGCTTCCAAGGAAGCCGAGCATAACTGGCGAGAGAGTTTCCATTGCGGGCCAAACTATTCTTCAGTGTAAATGCGACTTATTCTCAATAAGAAGCTTGGGCCACCTTTGAAAGGCCTAATCGCACAGTGTGGCACTGAGATTGCCGATGGAGCGCTCATTTCATTATGCAATATGATATTCAAGCAGCGAGAGGCATCCCCGCATCTGCGCAAGACGCTAGAGCCGCTTGAATGCTGAGACATCAGCCCCCAAGGGTCTCCATGAGGCGCGCGCGGGCCGAGGCAAGGCGGGATATCGCAGCAGGACTATCCGTTTCGGGATCAGCTGCATCGGCCAGCCGCTCGTCCGCAAGGGGGTCCGTCTGGCGACCGTTCACTAGCACTTCATAGTGCAGGTTCGGTCCCGTCGCGGTCCCGGTGGCACCAACACGTCCGATCATTTCCCCCGCATCGACGCGCTGGCCAACGGTAAGGTCTTCAGCCGTAGCGCTCAGGTGCGTGTATCGCGTTGTGACATCTGGACCGTGGGCTATCTCGATCACTCGGCCATAGCCATTGCGCCATCCGATGAAGCTTACGCGTCCCGGCGCTGTCGATTGCACAGGGGTTCCGTGCGCCGCGGCAAAGTCTACGCCGGTATGCATCCTTACGTTGCCAAATACCGGATGCGTCCTGCGCCCGAAGACAGAGCTTAACCGTGCGCCCACGACGGGTTGCGCGAAAACGCGCAGCACATCGCCATCTACATAGATCGTCGCCTGTCCGCTGGCATCATCTGGCCACACAACCTCATAGAGGCGTCCGGCGATTTCCAACGCTGCGAAAGCAAGCTCCGGCTGGCCGATACGATCTTCACCAACACGCGCCTCGCGCCACAGCAGGCGGAGTCTTTCTCCTCCAGCCATCTCGCGGCGAAAATCCACGGTGCCGCCCAACATCTGAGCGAGGTCGACGGCAAAACGGGCGGGAATGCCAGCTTCGTCGAGCGCAGCAAAAATCGACGTTTCAATGGTTGCTTCACCGGCCATCGTCACCAATTCCGTTTCGGGCGCCATGACTTGCGTGCTCATCGCGGTTCCAAAAACTGCTTCGATCCTCACGCCGTCCTCGACGGCGAGGGACACCGTCTGCGGACTGCCGTCCATGGTGGAGACAATCGTGAGCGAGTGTCCGGGCCGAAGCCGTCGCAGATCGTATTCAGCGCCGATTGCCAAGGCGACTTCCGCCCGATCTGACGCTGCCATCCCGGCGTCGGCCAGTATTTCATCAAGCGTTTCGCCGGGTGCGATGTCACGGGACCAAGTCGATAGAGAAGGTTGGATCACTGGCGGCTGCGCGTCGATGGCTGGGGCCTGCAAAAAAGGCAGAGGGCGTTGATTGCGTGCACTCACGGATTGCACCGTAGCAAGAAGCGTCTGACCGTTGCTCAGGGTGTCGGGAAGCGTCGGTGGCTCGGGCAGCCACAGCGATGCCTCGTCCAGTCCGCTCGGAACCGGGTCCTTCAACAAGGTGCCAGTGGCGAAAATCGCCGCCCCTGCGACACCAGCCACAATTACCAAGCCCGCTGCCATTGTCCTCAGCATCATGTCGTTTCTTCCATTTCTTGTTGCAGTGCGCGGCGGATCTTTGGCAGCGCGAATTCTCTTGCCTCGTGGTAGTCGATCGTGGTGACGAATTGCCCCTCGGCGTCGAACAGGAACACGCCGGCGGTATGGTTCATCGTGTAGTCTCCGTCGTCGGTCGGCACTCTCTCAAAGACGGCACGAAAGCCCTCCGCCGCGCGAGCGATCTGCTCTTCCGGACCAGTCCAGCCGCGGATTGCAGGGTGGAAATAGCTGACGTATTCCGCCATCGCGGCGACGGTATCCCGCTCGGGATCGACCGTGATAAAGATCACGTTCAGCGGATCTGCCTCATCACCCAACGCGTCAAGCCAGTCTGAGATATCGGAAAGCGTGGTCGGACAGACATCTGGGCAATAAGTGAAGCCGAAAAAGGCCATGGTGGGATTGCCGAGAAGGGCCTCGGGCCCGACAGCGTTGCCTTCATGGTCGGTCAGGCTGAACGCCATCTCGGTCAAAGGTATGGGGCGTTGCCCTATCGGGTCCGGTGCGCCGGGGCCGTCGACTTGCCACCACCCCACGAAAAACATCATGCCAATTGCCGCGACGGCGGTTGCGCCAATGCCCATAACACGTCGCTGCTGCATCAGTCCCGGGGCCCGGTTGCTGCTATGCCGCGTACTCTTGCGGAGACCGTCAGGATGCCGCCGTCGTCGAAGACGAGATCGAGTTCAAAAGTTTCGCCCTCGACCAGCGGCTCAACCAGATCCATGAGCATGATGTGCAGGCCGCCAGGGGCAAAGTCGACGTTTGTTCCTGCTCGAATGGCGACAATGCCTGCAGGCCGCATCGTAGAAACTCCATTGGCATCGGTTTCCGAAATATGCGCTTCCGCACGCGCCGCGATGTCGGTGCGGATGGCCGTCAGGTTGACCGCGATGCCTCCGGTGTTTCTGAGACTGAGATAGACGACACCAGGACGGCTAGCGCCGACAGTCGCGCGCGCCCAAACGTCATCAATCAGAATCTCTTGCGAGTCGGCGATCGCTACGCCGCTTAACAACGCGACGAGCGGCAAGGACGCCAGCACGCGGACAACAAGTTGGTACATAAGAATTTTTCCCTTCGGGATTACATGGAGCATTTAGCTCTGCGCCGCAGCGACTTGCGCCGCAACCAATCGGCGCAATTCCGCTTCGCCGAACGGATTGGGAGAAATGCCGTTCACGAAAAAGGTCGGAGTCTGACGTATTCCGACGGTTTCAACGTCGGCCCGATCCTGATTCAGGATTGCCACGACGCCGGGCGACAGCATTTGCGTGCGCGCAGCCTCGACATCAAGCCCTGCCGTCGCGGCTATTTCGAGGATCAGACCTGGCGGCGGCGTCCCACGCGAGGCCCATCTGGGTTGCTCCTCTAGCAGTGCCGTCATGACTGGCAGGTAGACATCCTGCATTCGTGCGGCCTCGAGAACGCGGATCGCTTCTTCGGACGAGGCACCGTGGAACGGCGTGTAGCGGATGACGACGCGCACCGCCTCGCCATGCTCGGCCATGATGTCCTTCACGATAGGATCGAACGCGCGGCACGCCTCGCAGGCTGGGTCGAAAAACTCGACGATCGTCACAGGCGCGTCTTCGGGTCCAAGGATGGGTGAATAGGGGCGGATCATGGCCTCTGCCAGTTCCGGTGCCAAAGGCTCCGCCTCGACAATCGGACCGGGCCTTGTTGCCAACCAGGTCGCGCCGCCGAAACCGGCAACGCCCACGGCGAGAACGGACAGGATTAGGCTACGTCGGTTCATGTTCGTGTGTCCTTCAGTGAAAGGGCTGACAGCATTCCGATCAGCGCGAAGGCCGCGAGGGCCATCAGCGGGATGGGAATGCCGAAAACCAATTGGTTGTCGTCTGTGCAAGAGGGGCCCGTGGCCGTGCAGGGTTGGATGCGCTCGGGGATCAGGCCCGCATAGAGCCCCATATGCCAAAGTGCGATCGCACCGCCGGCGAGGGCCAGTGCAATGCCGTAGCGGCCGACCTGCCTGTCCCGCCACCAAAGGCCAAGGCCGAGGACGATAGTTAGTGGGAACATGAAGGCGCGCTGAAACCAGCACAGCACGCAGGGTGTCTGTCCCAAGACCTCACCGATGAAAAGCACGGCAAGTGAGGCTACGACGGCGATGATCCAAGCCAGCCCAAGGGCGGTTTCTCCGGTCAAACGGTTCATCTGGCTTCCATTATGTCTTGCAAATCGGCGAGGATTTCTTCGGCGGGCGTGCCGTAGGGCCAGGAGGTCGCAAAGCCAGCCTCGGGGTCGAACAGGAACAGATGTGATGTGTGTCCCATGGTGTAGCCGTCAGGCGCGGCCGCTTCTTCGATGCGCTCAAAGAAGATCGGGAAGGTCTCAGATGTGCGTGCGATCTGTTCCGGCGTTCCGGTGAGGCCGATAATGTTCGCGTCGAACAGCGGGACATATTCGGCGAGTGCGGTTGTCGTATCGCGCGCAGGATCGATCGTGATGAAAAGAGGCTGCACGTCCGCGGCGTCCTCACCCAGGCCGTCCATCACGTAGGCGACTTCGGACAGCGTGGTGGGACAGATGTCTGGGCAGTTGGTGAAGCCAAAGAAGACCAACATCCATCGCCCTTCGAAGTACTCATCTTGCTGCACCATTCCGCGGTGATCGGTGAGCTCAAAATCGGCGTAGAAGGCAGGACCAGACCCAGTCTGTGCGCGATCATCCCTAAGATTTGGCCAGAGCATCAGCCATAACGCTGCAAGCGCCGCGACTGCCACCAACACCCACAGGGTTCTTCGGACGGAAAGGAAGGACAACTAGGTTACCTGCGGATAGCTCTTGTTTGTATTGGCGTGTACATCCTCTAGCAACTGGAGGTTCAAGCACGAATTCCATGACACCATACCAGATCACGCGGACGTGATTCCTACCCTTGTCACCGGACATGCCAAAACCTACACAAACTGTATGTATTTTAGGGAGTGGAGCATGCTCACGATCGGAACTCTGGCGAAGAAAACCGGCACAAAGGTGCAGACGATCCGGTACTATGAGCAAATCGGCCTGATGCCCGAACCTGGTCGCACCGAAGGCGGACAACGTCGCTATGGTGACGCTGAGCTCGATCGCCTCGCATTTATCCGACACAGCCGACAATTGGGGTTCCCGCTCGATGCGATCCGGGAGTTACTTGATTTGACTGACGCTCCGGATCGGCCCTGTCACGAAGCCGATGAGATTGCACGCCGCCAATTGAAACTCGTAGAGCAAAGGATGGAGCGACTGAAAGTCCTTCGCACAGAATTGAAGCGCATGGTCAAGGAATGCAGTGGCGGTAACGCCGCACAATGCCGTGTCCTAGAAGTGCTCAGAGACCATTCAGAGTGCCTGACCAAGCATGATCAAATTGGGGCTTGAGTAAGCGCAGAAAACGCTTCCAAGTTTCCACTTGAAGCTACAGTGGCTGTAGCAATTAGCTATATTCTCGAAAGATTCGAGGAGACCATTCGTGACACATGCTGACCCTTTACTGACTGCAACCCCGATCTTGGATTTTGGATCGGCATCCATCGCCCGGCTTATCGCAGAAAGGGGCTGGCGCGATCTGCCCGACCGCGACAAGATCGGAGTTGTCTATGACTTTGTGCGCAACGAGATCGCGTTCGGCTACAACCGCGCCGATGACATTTCGGCTTCCGAGGTGCTGTCCGATGGCTATGGCCAGTGCAACACCAAGGGCACGCTCCTCATGGCACTCCTTCGGGGTGTCGGCATCAAGTGCAGGATCCACGGGTTCACGATCCACAAGGGCCTTCAGCGCGGCGTTGTGCCGGAACTCGTCTACCCGATTGCGCCGGAAGAGATCCTGCATTCTTGGATCGAGGTCGAACTGGACGGCACATGGATCAACCTCGAAGGCTTCATTCTCGACAACGCGTTTCTGAAGGTTCTGCAATCTACGTTTGCCGACCGCGAGAGCCTGTGTGGTTATGGTGCCGGAACGGATTGCCTGAGCGCGCCGCCCGTCGAATGGACCGGGCAGGACACCTACATCCAAGACACTGGGATCGTCCAGGACTTCGGAACGTTTGACACGCCTGACGCCTTTTACGCACAACATGAGCAGAAGTTCGGTCGACTGCGGGGATGGCTCTATCGCAACATCATTCGGCATTGGATGAACGCGCGGGTGCAGGCCTTCCGCGCGGGCCGTCTGACTCCCAACGCCTCCATTGCCCATGAGCATCAGGAAGAGACCCATGCCGCATGATCACCACGGCCACAGCCATGCCCATCTAGATCCCTCAAGCGGGGATCGCCGGGTCGCTATTGCGATTTGGGCCAACGGTCTTCTGACTATCGCCCAGATCGTGGGCGGCATTTTTGCAGGCTCACTCGCTCTGATCGCTGACGCGCTGCACAACTTCTCGGAC
>CAZWZG010000084.1:0-13018 GCA_964638245.1 uncultured Rhodobacterales bacterium | reverse complement strand
CTTCCAGCGTCTTCAAGAGCGCATTAAACGCGCTCGTAGACAACATGTGCACTTCGTCGATGATATAAACTTTGAAGCGTGCAGAGTTGGGCGCGTATTGCACTGAACTAAGGACGTTGTCGCGGATGTCGTCGACGCGGGTCTGGCTGGCGCCATCCATTTCCAGCACGTCCATATGCGCGCCTTCGGCAATCGCCGTGCAGTTGGCGCAAACGCCACAAGGGGAGGTCGTGGGGCCGCCGTTCCCGTCAGGGCCGACACAATTCATTCCCTTGGCAATGATCCGCGCCGTCGTGGTTTTCCCCGTTCCGCGAATGCCCGTCATGATGAAAGCCTGCGCGATGCGATCCGCTTCGAACGCGTTTTCAAGCGTGCGAACCATGGCATCTTGTCCGATCATGTCGGCAAAGGTCTCCGGGCGGTATTTCCGCGCCAGCACCTGATATTCGCCTGCCTTGGCCTCGCTCATCGATTCCCCGCTTTGTCGACCTTTCGAGACTAGGCGCTGGAGCGGCGCGCCACAACCGCCCCTAGAGCGACCAGAGCACGGCGCCGACGCCGATGGTGGCGATGGTCATGAACAGGGCGAGGCGGAAAAACGAACGTCCGCTTTGGGCTTCTGCGTCCGACGACCGAAGCCGTTCGCGGGCCTTGGCGGCACTTTTGCAGGCCGCCCAATAGATGTAGATTGCGATACCAAGAAACAGGCTGGCGATGGCTTTTGCGACCCATGTCGGCTCGAAAGCTCCGAAAACGGCTTTGAGGCCGATCGCCACGCCAACGGCGCCAAGACCGGTTCCCATCCAACCGCTGAATGTGCGCTCATTGGCCAATAGGGTCCGGTCTTCGGCCCAATCGGTGCGAAGACCGGTTCCCATCCAACCGCTGAATGTGCGCTCATTGGCCAATAGGGTCCGGTCTTCGGCCCAATCGGTGCGGCGCTGGGCCATTTCTTTTTGGTCATCGCTGTCTTGGCTCATAAAGCGGTGTCCCACGTGGATGTTTGCGGAACAAGCTTGTTCCGGTTTTGGGTGCAAGATAAGGTCAACACGCCGGCGAGGGCGGCATCCGGGTCCGCGGAAAGCTGTATCAGCGCCCTTTCAATTGGATTGACACCCTACGGTGATCTCCAGCCCGTCCAGCGGACCATCGGGCTTTGACGGAGGGACCCGATGACATTGAACCCCGAACGATTGCGCGGTGAGGCGAAGGCTTTGAAGAAAGCGTTCGCAAATGGCGAAGCGAGCGCAAAAGCGCGCACGCAGGCCGTCCTACCTGACATCGCTGAACTGAAACACGCCCAGGCGCTGCACGTGGTCGCGCGCGAGGCCGGTTTTGAAAGCTGGCCGAAACTGAAGTTCGCCGTCGAGATGAGCGGCATGGATCGCGCCGAACGTCTTCAGCGCCTCAAGATGGCGATCTATCACGGCCAAACCTGGGTGATCGAACGATTGCTCGACGAGGACCCGACGCTGCCCGAGGGTCAGTTCTGGGCGCAGGTATCGCTTTTTGACCGCGCTGCGGTTGAGCAGGCATTGCAAGCTGATCCGACGCTCGCGACACGACCAGAGGGGCTGCGATCGCCGATCCTGCATCTGGCGTTTTCGCGATGGCTCAAAGCGCGCCCCGAGCTTGAAGGCGAAATGCTTGGCATTGCCGAGATGCTGTTGGCCCATGGCGCGGATGTGAACGACGGCTATCCCTATGAGGAAGGCGATACGCATCTCCTGTCCGCTCTGTATGGCGCGTTGGGCCATGCCGACAACATGCCGCTGGCGCGTTGGTTGCTGGAACACGGCGCGAACCCCAATGACAACGAGTCGCTTTATCACGCGACCGAACTTGGGCATCACGACGGTTTGGACATGTTGATTGCCCATGGTGCCGATCCCACCGGGACCAACGCACTTTTGCGGGCGATGGATTTCAACGATCACGTCGCGGTCGAGAAATTGCTGGCTGCAGGCGCCGATCCTAACGATGGCATCGCAGATCATCCTTCGGGTCAGCCGCCTGAAGTCGTCTCGGCCCTGCATCAGGCGGCGCGGCGCGGCAATGACGCCCGAATGATCGAGATCCTTGTCGCCGCAGGTGCGGACATCGAGGCGTGCTATCAAGGGATCACGCCCTACGCCATGGCGCGTAGCTTTGGCAGTCTGGACGCGGCCAAGGCCTTGGCGGATGCCGGTGCGGATACGACGCTCCCTGAAGAGATCGCGTTGGTTGCGGCGGCTGCGGATGGTCCGGTTCCGGCGGGGCAATTCATTGATCCTGCGAAGCTGCCGGACGAATTGCGCAACCTGTTGCGGGCCGTCATCGTGGATCCTTCGAAGTTCGAGTTTGCCAAACGGCTTGTCTCAATCGGCATCGAATGGGATCGTCCAGACAATATGTCGATGACACCTGTTCAAATCGCCGGTTGGGAAGGATTGCCTGATCAGATGGAGTATCTATTGGGTCAAAAGCCAGATCTTGGGCACATCAACGGATACGGCGGGACGTTGCTCAGTACGGTGATCCACGGTTCTGAAAACTGCCCGGCGCGTTCGTCGCGCGACCATATAGCTTGCGCCAGATTGGCTCTTGAAGAAGGGGTTGCGTTGCCGCGCCCCGCAATCCGGTTTGCCGGTGATCCAGACATGGCCGCGTTTCTCGCCGATTGGGCCGAGGCGCATCCGGGACAGGTTGTGGAGCACGGGATTGGCTGATGATCCCACACAAGGCGATGGCCGCCGGATGGCGGTCGTCGCTCTTGTTGCAATGTGGGCCTTGGCCTTTGGACTTTCGTTCTTTCTTTTCATGACCACCGAACCAACAGGCGATGGGTTCACGCGCGGCATCAACCGCGTCGGCCTGTTCTTTGGCTGGCAAGGGGTCGCGGCGATCCTTGCGCTCGCGGCCTTTGGCGTGTCCCGCTCTCTTTCCGGGTCTGACGGACTGCGACGCGCTGCAAGCATTCCACTGGTGATCACCGGCCTTGTGATCGCCGGGATCGGCGCTGCTATTGCGTATGCATTGTGGGTTGGTGGGTGAGAGGCTGACAACGACCCAAGCGGGGCTCGTTACGGCTGCTTCCTTCCGGACCTGACCGGGTTGGCGAGGCGCTCGCCCGCGCCAACCTCTCGATGCCTGATCTAGGGACTTCAACGCGGATTCGCAAGCGCCCGCATTGGATCAGTGTGGTCTTGCGATCACGACGTCTGACGCTCGGCCCAGCCAGCAAAGATCTTCTCCAGCGCAACCACGACGTAATACAGCACGATGCCCAGCACCGCGAGCGCGATGAGAACCGCAAACATGAGCGGGTAGTCCGAGTTGGTCTTGCCGCTGTCAAAAAGCGCGCCCAGTCCCCGCCCATGGGGGCTGACGATTTCCATCAGGTTGGTGCCAATGAATGCCAATGTCGCAGCGACCTTGAGCGCCCCGAAAAACTCCGGCAGCGTCTTTGGCAGCGCAATTTTCCAGAAAATCGTGGCCTGGCTGGCCCCCAGCGATCGCAGGATGTCGCGATACTCAGGCTCCAGCGTCGATAGGCCGATCGAGACAGACACCGCGATCGGGAAGAACGAGATCATGAAGGCCATCAGGACCGTGTTGAAATCGTGCTGGCCGACGAAGAGAAGCGCGATGATTGGCACCACGGTGGCCTTTGGGATCGCATTGAACCCCACCAAAAGGGGATACAGCGCATCTCGCATCATCCGGCTGAACCCCATGACCATCCCGATCAGAACGCCCACGATCACGGCCAGGATCAGACCCAGAACCGTGCGCCAAAGCGTCTGCCACGCACCTTCGACGAACAGCGGCCAGAAGCGCGTGTACGCCGCCGGAAGGTCTGACGGGGATGCCATTATGTAATTGGGCCAGTTGTTGGCCCACACCAGAAGCTCCCACAGCACGAGGAAAATCAATACGGCAATGATTGGCGCCAGTACGGCACGGCTGGTCAGTACCTTGATCCAAGACGCGCCTTTTGGCGCCGTTGTGGTCGCGGGTTTGTCGACGGGAACATAGGCCATGGAATTTCCTCTAAGCCGCCTCTCGCCCTTGGGCGATGGCGATTTGTTCACGTAGAATGTTCAACTGCTCGGCCGCTTTGGGGGTGTAAAGCTGGTCAATCACACGCGGACCTTCGGCGTCGACGTCCAGGACGTATTGGGTGCGCGCAGGGCGGCCTGACAGAACAACAACCTGATCTGCAAGGAAAATAGATTCCCGAAGATCATGCGTGATCAACACACCAGTGAACGGCTCTTCGGCCTTGAGCGCGTGCATCGTTTGCCAGAGGTCCTCGCGCGTGAACGCATCAAGCGCACCAAAAGGCTCGTCAAGGATCAGAACCTCGGGTTTGTGAATAAGCGACCGGCAGAGCGAGGCGCGTTGGCGCATACCACCGGATAGTTCCGAGGGACGTTTGTCTTCGAAGCCGGACAGTCCCACGAGGTCAAGAAGATGCCGCGCACGGTCCTCGGCCTCGGTCTTGGACATCTTGTGGGGCACGATTTCTAGCGGCAAAAGCACGTTCTTGAGGATCGTGCGCCATTCCAGAAGGACGGGGTTTTGGAACGCCATGCCGACGGTCGAGCGTGGGGATTTGACGATCTCGCCGTGGAGCCAAACCTCGCCCGCATCGGGTTTCATCAGGCCCGCAACAAGGCGTGTCAGGGTCGACTTTCCACAGCCAGAAGGACCGACGACAGCCACGAAGCCACCCTCTGGCACCGAAACATTCAGTCCGTCCAGCACCGGCAAAGGACCCGCAGCCGTCGTGTAGGCGTGCCGCACATCCTTGATATCAATAAGGTTTTCGCTCATCCCGCCCCCTTGGGAAAAAGGCCGCGGTGTGTGCCGCGGCCCTTTGAGATTTAGTTCAGCATGAACCCGCCATCCGGCAGATAGGCGTCGGTGAAGTACGCCTCCGGGGTCGGGTCATTCTGAAACTCGTAGGTTTGACCGAGCTGCTCGATGGCGGCTGCCATACGGGCCGGGTCGATGTTGCCCATACCGTTGGCCATGACCCAATCGGTCGCCACGTTCTGATCAATCGACATCTGCAGGCGTTCCTGCTCAAGAGCTGGATCCGCGGCCGGGTTGCGCTCGATCAAGCTGGCGATACCGGCTGCAGGATCGGCTTTGACGTCTTTCCAGCCTGCGGCGACAGCACGCAAGAAGGCTTCAATCGTTTCACCATTCTCGGCTGCCCAGTCGGTGTTGACGAGGATAGCGTTGCCATAGAGCTCGAGCCCGTGGTCAGCCATCAGGATGTTGGTGATGTCGTCATCGGCCACGCCAAGGCGCTTGAGGTTGACGACAGACGAGAACGAGAAGCCGGTGATCGCGGCGACGTTGCCTTCGGCGAGCATTGGCTCACGCGTTGGAAAGCCGACTGGTTCGACCGTTACAGTGCTGGCATCAATTCCGGTTTCGGCAACAAAAACAGGCCATTGTGCCCATGCACCATCTGGGGGTGGCGCGCCGAGGATCTTGCCTTCAAGGTCCTTTGGTTCGCTCACGCCAAGCGACTTGCGGCCCACGATTGCGAAGGGCGGCTTGTCATAAATCATCATGACGGCAGTCACGGGCGCACCCGGGTTCTGGTCCAGAAACTTGATGACAGAGTTGATGTCACCAAAGCCAATCGGGAACGCTCCGGTGGCGATTTTCGGGATCGTCTGAACCGAGCCGGAACCGGCTTCGATGGTGACGTTCAGGCCTTCATTGGCGAAGTGGCCGTTGTCGATGGCGGCGAAGTAAGCCGCGGATGGACCTTCGAATTTCCAGTCGAGCGCGAACGGCACGTCGGTCTGGGCCTGCGCGAACGAGGCCGTTACGGCAAACGCGGCAGCTGTGATTGCACGGGTGTACAAGAGGTTTCCTCCAAGTTGATCATACGTCGTTGAACCGACGCTCTTTCTTCCCTCCGCCCGGAGTGGGAGCAACCCGCACCGCCGCGAAAGACGCCGCATCCTTGTCGATGCCCGACGATAAGGCAAGGCTTTAGGCAGGCGCCCAAAAACAAGGCATATTCGATGAAGCCCTTGTCTGCTTTGCGTCGGACAAGCGTAAGGCACGAACATACGCCGGAGTTGCCACAAATCTACGCCAAGGCGGGCCCCCCAGGGCATTGCCGCGAACCTACCCAAGTGCAAAACCGCGATCCGGGTCCGCGACCTGTCGCAGGGACATCATCTTGCACTCACGAGCGAGGGTGAGCTTTGGCACGAAGTTCAGGCATGTGTCCCAGAACCACGGCCGACATTTTAAACCTACGTTGTTGACGGCGCGTATTAGGTTAGGCGGACACTTTGTTTGAATGAAAGCGTGTTCCATGCGCTCCACGCGACGGAATCGGTATTTCCGTCGCGCTCAATCAATGCACAGGCAACCCATCGGCAGATGCAGGTCGGCAAAGCTTTTTGGGGAGCGGCACGTGGTCATGGAGATTGTCGAACAGATTGGCTGTCGCCTTGACGCCACGGCGCTTGAGGTCAGCGAAGAGTTTGGGACAGCGGCGTCGGGAAGGAGGAAGCGACGGTGCATCGGACCGATGACGCTGGTTTCTGCATGAAAGCGCATGATCCTGCCCGGTTGCCAGCTCTGCGCCGTGTTCGATCCGATCTAGTGTCGCGCTGTACGTGCTCAACTCGTTTCCTCGCTGGCCATTTGGTTGGCGCTGGCTTGGCGCAGAACTGTCCACTTTGCCTTCGATACCAACGGAGTAGGCACTTTTCGTTTGCAGCCAACATTTCGAGGATCGCGATGCCGAAAGCCGACCCGCCGGTTTCGGATTGAGAAACTAGGTCTTCTTGAAGTGTTCTCGTTCCCTTTCAAGGAGTCGATCTCTTAGATCGACGGCCATCTTTGACTTCGCAGATACATACACAAAAGCTAGGTTCGATCGTTCCTTGATCATGCTACCAGGAAACGGCAGGTAGCAAAGCTCTTGCGAACCAAAGGACGGCGAGGCGGTCCCGACCTGCCACTCGATCGAAAGGTTGACGTCAACAAGCTTGAGCGGCGGTCCACCCTCGGGGTCCGCGATTTCGAGTGGGATGTCCGCCAAGCGAAGGAACGCCGCTTTGTCGCGCGCCGTAGTGAACCCTTCGATGAACTCGCTGGCTAGGATTTGCAGGTCGCCGGCAGGGTCATCCTCGTGTGGGTGACTGTGCAGATGATCGCCGTGGGCATGGTTGTGCCCATGGCCATGGTGATGGTGCTCATGGTCGTGGCTGTGATCATGGGGCATTGGACCACCTCCGCCCTTCGAACTCGCCCGCCGGGATGCTGACCGGTTTGTCGATATGGGCCTTGTGCTTGCCCATGACCCCGTTTGAAACCATCGCGCCCAGTACATCCACGATCACTCGGGTTCCCATGAGCGCGGTGATGTCGGAGGTGTCATAGGGCGGCGAAACTTCGACCAGTTCCATACCGCACAGCCCTTCGGCGGCGACTTTGGACGCCAGCGCCAGCGCTTCGCGGGGCAAGAACCCGCCCGGCTCGGGCCAGCCCGTTCCGGGCACGAAGCCGCAGTCGATGCTGTCAATGTCAAAGGACATATAAACCATGTCGACACCGTCCCATGCCATCTCCAGCGCCATTTCGGCGGTCTTGTCGATGCCCATCTTCTCCATGTCGGACATGGTTATGATGTTGGTTTGCCGCTCGCGCGCGACCTTGACCGCCTCGCGCGGGACCTGCCAGCCGCCGATGCCGACCTGAACAAGGTTCTTCGCCGGAACGTTCGGCATGTTGGTGGCATGGAACCACGGCGTGGTGTGCATCCGCTCGTCGAGGTCCTTTTCCTGGATATCCGCGTGGCGGTCGAAATGGACGATACCGATTTTCTTGGAAGTGCAGTCCGCGATGCCGCGCACACACGGGAACCCAATCGAGTGGTCCCCCCCAATCATGATCGGGAAAGAGCCTGACGAAGCCACGTGGCTGACAGCGCGCGTGATCTGGTCGAAGCTTTTTTCCAGGTTCGCGGGGATGGTGAAGACGTCGCCGGCATCGCAAAGCGTCATCTGCTCGCGTAGGTCGACGCCAATTTCGTAGTTATAGGGCGTATAAAGGGCCGATATCTTGCGCACGCCTTGGGGGCCAAAACGCGTACCGGGGCGATACGTTGTGCCGCCATCGAAGGGGATTCCCAGAACAGTGGCATCGTAGTGTTTCACTTCCGAGACATCCTCGGCATAGGGCGCCTTCAGAAACGTGTTGATCCCGGCGTAGTGCGGCAACTCGCCCCGTGCAAAGGTCGGGATCGACTTGTCCTCGATGCTGTCGGCTCCGGTCAGGCCCATCTTCAGCGCCCAGCGACGCTCCTCATCCCAGCGGCCCTCGGGAATGTCCGCCTCGGCCTGCATGGCCTTCCAGCCGCGCAGTTTGGTCAGGTCGGGATGGTGATGGCGCCGCTCATTCCGGGCCTGATCGGCCGGGTGGTGCGAGCGGGTGCGCTCAGGTCGCTCGAAATACATGTGTCTCCTCCTTGATCCGCTGAAACGGAATCCCGCCATCGCGGGCGTCGAAATCGTAAGTGATGGTGGCGCCATAGGCGTTCGGGTCGGTCTGGTCCCAGCGCGGCTTGTCGAAGACAAGGACGCGGTCGCCAAGCTTGAAGGCCTCTTCCAGATCGTGGCTGACCATGAAAACGGTCATGGGCTGTTCGGCCCGCAGCTCTGCCAGAAAGTCGTGCATCGACAAGCGCGTACCGGGGTCGAGCGCCCCAAAGGGTTCGTCCAGCAGAAGGACCCGCGGGGTTGCGGTCAACGCCTGCCCAATCGCAAGCCGCTGCTGCATGCCGCCGGACAGGGAGGCCGGGTACTGATGCGCCACATGGTCAAGCCCGATCCGCTCCAGCGTGGCCTCAGCCCGCTCGCGCGAGGCGCGCTTGGCGGCGCCGCTCAGGGCCCCCCAGCGCGTGGCAAAGCCCTCGGCGGCCATGATGTTCTGAAGCGCCGTCATATGCGGGAAAACCGAATAGCGCTGAAAGACGACGCCGCGCTCGGGCCCGGGCTCTACGGCGGGCAGGTTGCCGTCAATGGTGATCGAGCCCCGCGTGGGGTTTTCCTGGGCGAGCAACAGGCGGAGGAAGGTCGACTTCCCACAGCCCGACGCCCCGACAATCGAAACAAATTCGCCTTCTTCCACATCGAGATTGATCCGCTCGATGATCGGGCGGTTGCCATAGGATTGGAAGATATCACGGACGCGAACAAAGCTCATAAAACGCCTCCGCGGAGCGCCGGGCCCGGGGGATAACCCGGGCCGCCCCCGACCCTCCCCCACGGGGAGGGGGCTTGCTGCAGCCGGGTGAGGCGGTCGGTCGATGCGCTTTCGGCAACGCCTTGAAAGGGATTGAGCCTCCCCGAGGATAGAGGGCGGCCCTTAGCGAAGTGCGTCATAGCCCACCCTCCGACCACGGAAACGCCCGCCGCGAGAGGGTGCGCAGGCCTAGGTCGATGAGGAACGCCAGAAGCGTGATCCAGATGACGTAAGTCAGGATGACGTCCATCGCGAGAAACCGGCGCACCAGAAAGATCCGATACCCAAGCCCAAGGTCCGAAGCGATCGCCTCCGCCGCAATTAGAAAGAGCCAAGCGGGACCAAGCGACAACCGCACCGACTGGATCAGCCGGGGCAGCACCTGTGGCAAGGCCACCCGCGCCAGGATCACAAACGACGACGCCCCCAGTGTCTGCGCTTTCACAATCTGCTCGCTCGGGATCTCAATCGTCCGCTGCGCCAGGTCACGGATCAAAAACGGCGTGATCCCGACAAAGATCAACACGATCTTCGAGACCTCCCCAAGGCCGAAGAGGATGAAAAGAATGGGCAAAACCGCCAGTGGCGGGATCATCGAGACCACCGCGACAAACCCGCCAAAGGCCGCACGCACATGCGGCAAGAGCCCGATGAGCAGACCGAAAATCAGCCCCGTCAACGCCGCCAAGCCAACGCCGATCCCAAGCCGCCGCAAGCTGATCGCCGTATCATACCAAAACAGGATCCGCCCCGACCGCCGGTCCCCTTCCGTCAACAGCCGCTGCGCCGTCTCGCCAATGGTGCCAAGCGACGGCAACAACTTGTCCTGCGGGTTCGCCGCCAGCCGGATTTCCGAACCAATCGTGTAGGCGATCAGCACCAGCACGAAGGGCACAAGTGTGAGGAAAATCCGGAGCGCGGGGCCGGGTTTTTGGTTGATAAACCGCATGGGATCGGAGCCGCGCTCGAACGGGGCATCGAGCCCTGCCCGAGCGCGCAAACGCCGCTCTTATAGAGCGCCGTCCGCCGCCATTTGCATATAGGTGGTGTCAAAACGCATCTGGACGTTGGAGGCGTCCCCCGTGGTCGAGCCATCGGGATATTCCACGCCGACAAAATCGGCACTCGGCGCGCCTTCGCCCAAGATGCCTTTGTCAAAGAGGAACTCGGCCACCTCGACCATGGTGGTCTTCAACGCATCATCGGACGTGAAGGCCACGGCGTCCGCGGGGTCATAGAACATCTCGGTCGACGCCAGCTGCGCTTTGTAACCGGCCAAATCGGTCCCCGACGCTTCGGCCATCGCCGTCAGCACTTCTTCATCACCCGCAGCCATCAGGCCCATGACCTCGTACCACGCACCGGCCACGGCCTTGCCGAAGTCCGGGTTGGCCGCCAACGTCTCGGTATTCACAAACATGATGTCGATGATCTCGCCCGGAATGTCCGAGCTATCATAGATCTTGGTCGCCGAGGGATCCTCAAGGATCGACGACACCAGCGGGTTCCAGGTCACGACCACTTCGACATCGTCCGTTGCAAAGGCTGCGATCATGTCGGCATCCGACGTATTGATCACCCCATCCAGATCGCGCTCGGACAGCCCGACGCTATCCAACCCCCGCGCCAGCAGGTAATGCGACACCGAAAGCTCTACGAGGTTCACCGGCTTATCCACCAGCGAGGCCAGATCGCCGTCGCCCTTGATGATCACCGCATCATTGCCGTTGGAATAATCCCCTACGATCAAAGCGGTCGTATCCACACCGCCACCCGCCGGGATCGACAACGCGTCCATATTGGTGGCCGACACTCCATCAAACGCCCCCGCGGTGTACTGGTTGATCGACTCGATGTAATCGTTGATCTGAACGATCTCGACATCGATCCCATACTTGTCGGCCCATTTGTCCATGATGCCGCTGTCTTCAAGATAACCCCAGGGCATCCAGCCCACATAGATCGACCATGCCAGCCGGAACTCGGTCTTTTCCTGAGCAATGGCCGGCATCCCGGACGCAGCGATCGTCGTCGCCAGCAAAATTTTCTTCAGCATTCTCGTCATCCCCCGTGTTCGGTCCCGCCAATTGCGAAATGGCCAGACCACGGACGGAACATGAGACGAGGCGCGGTCAAACCAGCGCAGGAGATCTCCCGGGATTTTGCCCCGCCGTGTACCGGGCGGAATTTGCCGCCGCGGCGATGCTTCTCGGACCAGACCCGACAGACGGCGGAACCCTAAGCATCCTGCAGCTTCTAGCATGCGCGAGTTACGCTCAGTGGAAACCCGACAGCTTTCCAAAACCCATGCGGAGTTCATCTATGCCGTAGAATTGAGCAAGCATCGGTGAATTTGGGTCGAAAACGGGCACCAGTTTCACGCTTCTGAATAAAATCCCAGAGCCGTGCGGCAGGCGCGTAGCAAAAAGCCGGATGGAGTTCATCAAGTCTGGCTGTTGTCCGCAAACAGAATTGATCGACTTCGCATCGTGCCTAGAGCCGTCGTCATAACCGGCCCGGAGTATGCGGAAAGGAAAATTCTGATAGGCCGAAGTCTGACGCTAGCGTGACCAATTTTTCCCTCTGCGCAGCGAGGCAGCGCGCGGCGCGTGAGCGCCGCGCAACACCTTCTTACAATCCTATGCGGAACCTTGCGAACCCGTCCGGACCTTCACCGGCGGGCTCAATGGTCACGCCGGGCACGTCGTCGGCATAGGCCGCTGCGGCTGGCCCGGTGTCGAACAGGACGCTGGTTCCGGGCAGAGGCGCGAAGGTCCAGTTCGCGTCGGCGCGGGGTTGGATCGTGCCTTGCTCGACGATGTAACGCACGATGACGTCGCGGTTGGTGTCAGGCGCCTCGAAGATGATCGTATCGCCCTTGGCGCCTGGGAAGTCGCCGCCGCCAGAGGCACGATAGTTGTTCGTGGCAATTACGAATTCCATATCGTCGGTGACCGGCTGACCGTTGAACATCAGGTTCTTGATCCGGTTGGCATTTGCGTTAATCAACCCGCCCTTTGGGTCGAATTTCGACGGCTCGGACAGGTCGATCTGATACGTCACGCCGTCGATCACGTCGAAATTGTAGCTCGGAAAGTCGCTGTTCAGGAGGATCTGATCGGCCTTTCCCGGCTCGACCTGATTGAACATGCCTGCAGAGCGTTCGAGCCAGTCGCGCACTTCGGCACCCGAGACTTTTACGGCGCGCACGGTGTTGGGATAGAGGTAGAGGTCGGCAACGTTCTTGATCGCCACATCGCCTGCGGGCACGTCCGTGAAGTACTCCGGTCCACCGCGACCGCCAGCCTTGAAGGGGGCGGCGGCTGAGAGGACCGGCAAACCCGCATATTCGGTGCCTGCCAGCATTTGCTCGACATACCATTGTTGAGCGATCGAAACGATCTGGACGGAGGGGTCGTCAGCGACGAGGGCGAAGTAGGAATGCAGAGGCGCTGCGGTCTTGCCCACGGCGCGGCGGACATAGGCGAGCGTTTCGGCGTGCTCGGTCTGCACGGCGTCGAGAACGGTCTGATCGCTTTCGACAAGTGCCGTGATCGAGCGGTCTTCGTTGCGCTTGGAAATGGGGCGGGTTTCGACGGAGTGGGACGCGACGCGCCAGTCGGATCCGTCCTTTTCCAGCATGAGGTCGATGACACCCAGGTGCGAGCCCCAGAAGCCGCCCATCGTGGCGGGAACGCCGTGGATCGTGCCCGAGGCGGGATCGACGCCAGCGAAGTCTTCGTAGCGG
>CAZWZG010000083.1:0-13028 GCA_964638245.1 uncultured Rhodobacterales bacterium | reverse complement strand
TCGGCGGGTTCATCATCCCGGTGCAGTTCATGGACGCCCTGCCCTATATCCTCACGGTCGTGATCCTCGCAGGTTTCGTCGGCAAAGCCATCCCCCCCCGCGCGGGTGGCGAGCCGTACGTTAAAGAGCGGTGAACACCCAAAAAAATCGCTATAGCCGAACAAATGCGCTTCGGACCTCCACTAAGGTCCGCTTCGAGCCCAAAGCTGACACGACATCACCAGGATGACGCCGTTTAACGTCCCTAAAGCCGTGGGTGGCGCTGCTAGCGTTCTGCACGTCTCTTTGCATTCACGAAGAGCGGCTCAATTCGCATCCCATCCTTTTTGCCTAACGTCGGCGTTGTGTTCCCCTAGGGCTGGAGCTGGTGTCCGAGCGGCCATAGCTTCATTTCCGAACAAGATCGGAGTTCGGAGCCCTTTCACACCTTCGTTCTCGATTTCAAGACCCCGGTATTGAACCTGAGGGTCACCAAAAGCTTCGCCAATTGAATTGATGGGCGATGCCGGCACGCCGGCGTCCTTGAGGAGGGAAAGAAGCTTGGCTTTTTTCCATTTGCGGGTCGAGTCCATGAGCCTTGGGACAAGCGTAGACCGGTTCGTCACCCTCGCCGCATTTGTCTTGTGAGCAGTGCCGATCAGCAGGTCGTCCCGTTCCAGAACCCGGCATAGGCGCTCAAACTGCGCATCGTTACCCGCAGCGATGATGATGTCTCCGTCCGCGACAGGAAAAACTTCATAGGGCACGATATTGGGATGCTGATTGCCCATTCTTGACGGAGACGTCCCGGTTGCCAGAAAATTCATCGCCTGATTGGCCAGCGTTGCCGTGCCCGCATCAAGAAGGCTCATGTCGATGTGCTGGCCTCGGCCGGTAGTTGATCGAGCAGCGAGGGCCGCTTGAATTGCGATCACCGAATAAAGTCCCGCGTAGAGATCCATGATTGCAACGCCGACCTTTTGCGGCGGCCCATCGGGAGCCCCCGTGATCGACATCAGTCCAGACATACCTTGGATCAGATAATCATATCCCGCACGCTCGGCATAAGGGCCGGTTTGGCCGAAACCGGTGATCGAGCAATAGACCAATCCCGGGTTCAGGCTCGATAGAGTCCCATAGTCGAGACCATATTTAGCCAGTCCGCCTACCTTGAAGTTCTCGATAAGCACATCTGCGCCCGCGGCGAGGTCGCGGACCAGTTCGCGGCCTTCCTCGGTTTTGATGTCCGCTGTCACACTCATCTTGCCGCGGTTGCAGCTGTGGAAGTAGGCAGCAGACCGGTCGCCATCGCGTTCGACGAACGGTGGGCCCCAGGTCCGCGTGTCGTCGCCATTTGGACTTTCAACCTTGATTACCGTTGCCCCGAGGTCGGCAAGGACCTGTCCCGCCCAAGGGCCGGCCAGGATGCGGGCAAGTTCAAGAACCTTTAGACCGGCAAGGGGCTTCATCCGAACGCCTGAAGCCCGGTCTGCGCACGGCCAAGGATCAGCGCATGGATGTCGTGCGTTCCCTCGTAAGTGTTCACCGTCTCGAGGTTCTGCGCATGTCGGATCACGCCGTATTCGGCCATGATCCCGTTGCCGCCGTGCATGTCCCGCGCCATCCGCGCAACATCGAGCGCCTTGCCGCAGTTGTTGCGCTTGATGAGGCTGATGGCTTCGGGCGACCCGGTCCCATCCTCCAACATCCGGCCCACGCGGAACGCGGCCTGCAGGCCCAGCGCGATTTCCGTCTGCATGTCAGCGAGCTTCTTCTGGAAGAGCTGCGTCTGAGCAAGGGGCTTGCCGAATTGGCGGCGGTTGAGGCCGTAGTCGCGCGCCTTGTGCCAGCAGTCCTCAGCTGCGCCCATGACGCCCCAGCCGATCCCGTATCGCGCGCGGTTCAGGCATCCGAATGGGCCCTTTAGACCTTGGACGTTGGGAAGGAGGGCGTCTTCACCGACCTCGACATTGTCCATGACGATTTCGCCGGTGATAGACGCACGAAGGCTCAGCTTACCTTCGATCTTAGGCGCCGAAAGACCCGACATGCCCTTTTCCAGGATAAAGCCTTTGATCTTGCCGCCATGGGCCTCTGACTTGGCCCAGACGATGAAGACGTCAGCTATGGGGCTGTTGGAGATCCACATTTTCGCGCCGTTCAGGACGTAGCCGCTCTCGGTTTTTGTCGCTGTGGTCTTCATGCCCGCGGGGTCGGAGCCCGCTTCCGGCTCAGTCAAACCAAAGCAGCCGATAAGTTCGCCGGCGGCAAGCTTGGGGAGGTATTTCTGGCGCTGTTCGTCAGTTCCATAGGCTTCGATAGGGTACATAACGAGGCTCGACTGAACGCTCATCATCGAGCGATAGCCCGAGTCGATCCGCTCGATCTCACGGGCGACGAGGCCGTAGCTGACATAGCCTGCGCCGAGGCCACCCCATTTCTCGGATACGGTGACGCCCAGCAGGCCCATCTCGCCCATCTCAGCAAAGATTTCCGGTACGACGCCCTCGTTCAGGTACATGTCGTCAACGCGCGGCGCGAGCTTGTCGCTCGCGTAGGCGGCCGCCGAGTCCGCGATCATCCTTTCGTCTTCGCTCAGCTGCAAGGACAGGCCAAACGGGTCAGCCCAGTCAAATTCTGCGAGTGAGGGGCCGTGGCCCGACTTGGTTGAATCAAGCATTTGCCAGCTCCATTCGCGTTTGTTCTGCGGCGCGTTGCCCCGCGATACGTCCTAATACCACAGCGGATAAGAGCCCGTTTCCGGATAGGTATCCGCGATCTCCCGTTCCCGAAACACCCACCGCGGCTCCGCCCGATGCGAAGAGGTTCGGAGAGATTGTCCCATCTGTCATCTTGACGCGGGCGTCTGGTGTCACGTTCAAACCGCCCTGCGTGTGGAAGAGCGCGCCGGTGACTTTTACAGCCATATAGGGCGGCTTCGGGCCGGGTCCTGAGAAGGTTCGGCCAAATTCGTCCGAACCATCGACCGGAATGGCCGAAATGGTCTTGTTCAAGGTCTCTGCAGGAAGACCGCAGAGCTCCGCTAGCGCCTCTATCGTATCGGCGCTTCTAAGTGCGCCGGCGGCTTCGGCATCCTTGAAGTCCTGAAACTGCCGCGCCACGTCGGCGATACGGCTGTCGAAGATGGCCCAGGCAACCGACCCCGGTTGCGCGAGTACAGCGCGGGCGGCCTCGGAATACCCCTGGCTTTCGTCCCAGAAACGGCGCCCGTCGGTGTTCACCTGAACGCCTCCTTCGGTGATTACGGCCCAGCTGATCAGTATCCCGTGCGGCGTCGCAACGTTCCCGTGGCCCTGATAGGCACCAAGATGCAGCGTTTCAGCGCCCAGCGCCTCACCCCAAAGAACGGCGTCGCCCTTGTTCCCATCGTGGCCGAACCAAAGCGCGCCCTCGATATCGGGCATCAGACGGGCGACCATTTCGCGGTTCCCGCCGTAGCCATTA
The DNA here is from genome assembly GCA_964638245.1 of uncultured Rhodobacterales bacterium. Taxonomy (GTDB): domain Bacteria; phylum Pseudomonadota; class Alphaproteobacteria; order Rhodobacterales; family Rhodobacteraceae; genus CAZWZG01. The sequence goes on along the minus strand of CAZWZG010000083.1, from coordinate 9,584 downwards.
CAGCTGAGGATCAGCGTTTCGCACCCAATCCGCTCGGTTCCATCGGGTCCTTCGACCTCGATCCCGGTGGTACGGTCGTCGTCGCGGAAAAGTGTGACTGCGCGTCGGCCGCAGACAATGTCGATGCCTTCTGCCTCGCAGGCCGAACGCAATCGATCGACCAGTTCTTGGCCCGACCGCGTCGGGAGGCCGTGCATCCGGCGGCGCGTATGGCCGGGGTAATCGAAGTCAGCGACAACCGAAAATGGCAAGGCGAACCTGTCGGCCAGCCACTCGATGGTTGGCGCAGAATTCTTGGCGAGCATATCAACCAACTCCTGTGGGTTCTCGCCATAGGCTTTTCGCTGAATGTCGTCTGCCAGGATCGAAGGATCGTCCTCGATACCTGCGGTATCCTGAAAACGCGTTCCTGCCGCCGGGATCAATCCAGCTGAAAGAGCCGTGGATCCGGATGGAACTGGGTCCGCTTCGATAACCAGAACCTCGCCGCCAGCATCCTTCACTGAGAGCGCCGCAACCATACCGCTCGCACCTGCACCAATCACAAGGACAGGCACGTCGAGGTCGAAACCGGCCGCGGGTGTCGGCGCGACGCGGTTCATTTCTTATCTTCGTAGCTTTGACCAAGCTCGAGCATTTCGCTCGTCCCGATTTTGTCGTTCAAGCCATTGAAATCAAACATGTGATCCGCGAACGGGCCGTTCGATCCGTGCGCTTTGAGGCTGCCGTAATAATCGACCGCAGTTCTTGCGAGCGCACGCACGATGCCGCCGGGGAAGATCACGATAGAGTATCCGATTTCCTCGAGATCCGCCGCGCCTTGGAGAGGCGTGGCGCCCCCTTCGACCATGTTGGCAAGCAAAGGGATGCGACCGTTGAATTGCTTTGGTACCTCGCGCAGTTCGTCGCCCGAGCGTGGTGCTTCGATAAAGAGGACGTCTGCGCCGGCTTCGACATAGGCGTTGGCTCGAACAAGCGCGGCGTCGAAGCCTTCGACCGCAATCGCGTCGGTGCGGGCGATGATCAGGGTTTCGTCACTCGCCCGCGAGTCTGCCATGGCGGCGATTTTGCCGACCATCTCTCCCATCGGGATCAGAGACTTGTCGGAAAGATGTCCGCAACGTTTCGGGAATGTCTGATCCTCGACCTGCAGCGCGCTCGCGCCTGCGCGTTCATAGAAACGCATCGTGCGCTGGGCATTCAGTGCATTGCCGAACCCGGTGTCGGCATCGACGATTACGGGCAGCTCGATGCGATCGCGGATCAGGGCCATCGTCTCTGTCATTTCAGTCACCGAGGTCAGGCCAATATCCGGACGGCCAAGCCGTGTGTAAGCAACGGCCGCGCCCGAAAGGTACAGAGCTTCGAACCCGGCGTCGGCGGCTATGGCCGCGGTCAGCCCGTCATAGACCCCGGGCGCAACAAGAATCTCGGATTGCTTGAGGCGGGAGCGCAGACTCATGAAAGCTCCTCCAGCATTTCGGCGCATGTCTTGATCGGAGTGATCGAGCCGAGCGAGATCAGCGTGGCGTCATGGACGTCTTGTTTGAACGCGGCGCATCCATCCGAGAGCAGGATCGTATGGACATTCCGCAAGTGCGCGTCACGGACGGTGCTTGCGACACCACCGTTGGTGACAATCCCGCCGATGATCAGCGTGTCGATGTCGAGGTATCTCAGGATGTATTCAAGGCGCGTCTGGTAGAACGCCGAATAGGCGACCTTTTCGATGGTGAAATCAGCCGGCGCCAGTTCGTCGACGAGACTGTGGCCAAACCCTCCCGGTGCGAAGTCACCCTTCCCAAGAAACGGGCGAAGCTCCTTTAGGTGTGAAGCGATCAACGGATCTCCATCTGGTCCCGGGACCAAGGTGAACTGCACACTGACATAGATGCCACCCTTGGCGCGGAGCGCATCTGCCAGTGGTTTGACCCGTTCGGGTAAAGCAGCGATCAGATCAGAGGTCTGCCCGGCACGACCATAGGCACCCTCGGGATGCAGAAAGTCATTCTGCAAATCGATGGTCAGGAGCGCGGTGCGCTTGGGGTCGAATGCGTGGGTCATGTCATGCCTCTCCGGGCTCAATGATCGTGTTGCCAAATTCGTCTACGCGCCCCTTAAGGCCCGGGTCGATAAGCACGGTCGTGTCTGGCTGGACGAGGATTGCTGGCCCCTGAACCTCGGCTCCGACGGGCAAAGTTAAACGATCGTAGATCGCGGTTTCGTGCCAGGTGTCGCCGAAGTGAACCTGACGGCTTCCGGTTTTGGCAGCGTCGACACTTCCGCCGGCGGGTGCGAGCGCGCTCAGATCGAATTTCGGGCGTCTGCCAATGACGGCCGTGCGCAGGTTCATCACCCGACGTGCACCATTTTTCAGAAGTCGCCCGTAAGTCCCTGCATAGGCCTTATCGAACGCCGCTTCGATTTGCGCTTGGGTCGGCGTGTCGACACTTCCGTCCCTCACTGTAATCTCTAGCGGAACGGCAACAGTGTGGGTCTGTCCGACATAGGCCATGTCGAGTTCAACGACGATCTCGCGGGCCTCGAAACGAGACTGTGCTGCGTCAAGAAGGGACATCCCCTCATCGACATGCCCCTGCATCCAGTCGCGCAGACCCTCGGTGTCGAGCGTCATCGTCAGGGCGTTGATGGTCTGGACGAAATCCTGCCGCATATCGGCGATCACGCAGCCCATCGCGCTGGTTACGCCCGGATAGCGGGGGACGATGGCGCGCCCGATGCCCACGTCCTGCAGCATAGCGCCAGTGTGCAAAGCACCGCCGCCGCCAAAGGGCATGAACGCGAAACGTTTCGGGTCGAAGCCGCGTTCGATACTGACCAGCCGGATTGCACCAGCCATGCGGGAGTTGGCCACACGCAGGATGGCCTCCGCCGCCGCTTCGGTCGAAAGACCGAGCTTGCAGCCGACGTGTTCGTCGATGGCCTTGGCCGCAGCTTCCACGTCGAGGCGATCCAGTTTACCGCCAATCGGACTGTCCGGATCGATGCGCCCAAGGACCACATTGGCATCCGTCACAGTCGGTCGCGTGTTGCCTTGACCATAGGCCACCGGACCGGGCGTCGAGCCCGCGCTTTCGGGACCAATGTTCAGAAGACCGCCACGATCCACCCAGGCAATCGATCCGCCCCCGGCGCCGATTGTCGTGATCTCGATCATCGGAGCGCGAACGACCATCCCGAAGTCGATAGACGTCTGCGGAGAGAGCATCGATTTGCCATCAGCGATCAAGGCGACGTCGAAACTGGTGCCGCCCATGTCGCCCGTGATTACGTTGTCGAAGCCGGCCGTCTGCGCGATGTAACCAGCTGCGATTACACCAGCAGCAGGTCCTGAAAGCGCCGTTCGGACTGGCAACCGGCACGCCGTATCGGTCCCCATCACGCCGCCGTTCGACTGGACGATCATGAACTCGCCGCCGAACCCGCCGCCTTTGAGCGCCGAATCCAGCCGGTCGATATAGCCGGACACTTCAGGTTGCAGGTATGCGTTCAGAGCTGTTGTCGAGAAACGCTCAAACTCGCGGATCTCTGGCAGAATCTCAGCCGAGGCACTCACATGCGGGTTTGGCCAGATCTCGCGAACCGCCTCGACCGCCTTCTCTTCGTTTTCGGAGTTGGCGTAGGAGTTCGCAAACAGGATCGCCACGGCAAGACAGTCCGACGCCAACAATGACGTGGCCGCCGCACGCACTTCATCAAGGTCAACCGGCGTCCGCACAGTTCCGTCGGCCAGCGTCCGTTCGGTCACCTCAAGTCGAAGATCCCGCGGAACAACCGGATCAAACTCGCCGCGCAGACCCCACGTGCGAGGCCGATCGCGCCGTCGCATCTCAAGCACATCGCGCAGGCCGCGGGTCGTTATGATCCCGATCTTTGCGCCCTTGCGCTCAAGAAGCGCGTTTGTGCCCGCCGTCGTCCCGTGAACGACGACGCCGACCGTCGAAAGATCATCAACTTGACGGGCGATGCCATCGAGGAAGCCGCCGGATTGGTCCGGGCGCGTCGTTGGGACCTTCGACACATTGGCCGAACCCGATGCCTCATCGAGAACAAAGACATCCGTAAATGTTCCGCCGACATCGACGCCAATCATCCGGCTCATGGGCGCACCTCTGTCCAGGCTGATCCATAGAGCTCAGTCGCCCGTTCCGGAGTCAGATAGCCAAGCGCCACATCCTTGGCGACGGCTTCGGCCGAGCGATCGCTACGATCGCCGTAACCTCCACCGCCTGGCGTCTCGAGCCGCACTGCCTGACCTTTTTTGAGTTTGATACCTAGCATCTTTGAAGCCAGCGGCGGTGTCTGCCAGCCTTCGTCTTGTTCGTAGTGGAACACGTTCATGGCGCCGCCATCGCCGCCTGCGACGCCGTTTGGCGAAAACCGTCCGCGTTCGCCGAAGAGGAAGGCCTCAGCCTTTTCTTCAAGCACTTCAATCTCATAGACTGCGCCTAGTCCGCCACGGTGGGCTCCCGCACCTGCGCTGTCAGGACGCAAAGCCCATTCCCGGAACATCACGGGATAAGCGGCTTCAAGGATCTCCATCGGCGGGATCGTTGCTGTCGAAATCGGCGCGTTCCCGTGGTTCAGGCCGTCGCTTTCTATGCTGCCGCCGTGGCCGCCTCCATAGAAGCTGAACATCACCCATGGCTGGCCATTGGCCCGTTTGCCGGCAATCGAGAGCGCGTTGATCGTGCCATAGGCGTTCGCAACAACGCGATCCGGCGCTGCCTGTGATGCCGCCGAGAAGATCACGTCGATCATCCGCAAGATCGTCTCGGTGTATCCACCGACCGGAGCCGGAAACTCAGCCGACAAAAGCGAACCCTCAGGCACGCGAACGTCCACGGGCCGCATGACGCCGGCATTCGCAGGGAGGTCAGGGAAGATATGCTTGATCGCCACGTAGGCCGTCGCAACAGCCGTCGGCAAAGCAATATTTACCGGCCCGGCGGTGACAGGCGCAGTCCCCTCAAAGTCCAGCACCATCGTGTCGCCATTGATTTCAAGCCCGACCTTGATCGGCAGCGCCTCATCCGTGATCCCGTCATTGTCGAGGTAGTCGACCGCTTCCCAGCGACCGTCGGGGAGCGCCGAAAGCTCGCCCCGCATCAACGTCTCTGCTCGGTCTCCGAGCGCATCGAGCGCGGCCTTGACCGTCTCAGCGCCGTACTCTTCCAGCAATTCGTCCAGCCGCTTTTGCCCGAGGTCCAGCGCACCGAGTTGACCGTTGAGGTCACCCATCGCGGATTGGGGAAGCCGCGTATTCCTCAGAAGAATGTCGATGATGTCCTGCTGCATCTCGCCGTTGCGGATCAGCTTGACGGGCGGGAGGACAAACGCTTCCTGGAAGGCTTCCGTCGCAGACGGGTTGTAGTTCCCGGGAACCGCGCCACCCACGTCGTGCCAATGGCCGACGCTGGCGAGGTAGCAGAAGAGTTCGTCGTCACGGAAATACGGGCGCACGAGGCGCATATCGGAAAGATGCGTGCCGCCCATATGGGAATCGTTGAAGATATACGTGTCACCGTCGGTCAGGTCACCAGCTTCTGCCGCCTTGTCGATAACCGCCTTAACGGCGAATGACATGACACCGACGAAGATCGGCAACCCAGACTTGCCCTGCACCAGCGTGTCGCCCGTCCCAGCATGGTACAAACCGTGTGATGCGTCGTGCGCCTCTGCGATGATGGGATTGAACGCCGCACGGAACAGCGTTGCGTCCATCTCATCCGCGATCTGTTCCATCCGCCCGGCCAGAACGGCCAGCGTGATCGGATCAATCGTTTCGCTCACTTCGCACGCTCCTCGGCGATGTCGTTCCAGACGTCCTGAGAGACGATTTTGCCGCCCTTGATTTCGAAACGATCAATGAACCGGATGCCTTCGAACGACTCTCCGTTCGGCCATTCGCCCGAGAGCGTCCCGATGACATAGACGACCGCGCAGCCGTCATTGTGAAACGCTTCAGTCGAAGAGATCGTCTTCTTGACGAAGCGATAGCGGTCCTTCGCCCAGTCGATCAGTTCCGCAATGGTGGCCATCGGCTTGGTGCCCGGGAAGACCATCCGAAATCCGGTGGCCAGCACTGCTTCCGAAGTATCGATGTCCCGCGCCTCAAGCGCCTTGAGGAAGTCGAGCGCAATCTCAACCGGATCGGGAAGCGCCGGCGCCGGAGTGCGCGACTGTCCACCTCGCGCATAGTTCTCCGGCGCCATCTCGTGGACCATCACCGTCACGGCTTCGTCGCCTGCAGGTACAACGAAACGAACAGCGTTTGTCAAAGCCGCGGTCAGCCGCGACTTCTCCCTTGGTGAATAGCCCTCGAGTATATGCGCCTCGACGATCGGCATTCGTCCTCCCCAAAAATCTGTACTTTCCATATAACAGGTTTTGGATTATGAAAAGGTCAAAATATTTGCCGAAGAGGTATCAGGTTTCCTTGACCCATGCCTTCATCGCTCTAGCGTTTTGGCATCCAACAGGAGACAGCGTCGGTGGCCATCCACGCGCAGGACACACTTCCCGAAGGCGGCAAGGCCCGTCGGGTATACCTGTTGCTGCGCGACGATATTTCAAATGGAAAATACGGTGAGGGCGAGTTTTTGCCCGGAGAGAACCGGCTTGCTGAGACGCTAGATGTCAGTCGGATCACCGTGCGGCGCGCGCTCGAAGCGCTTGCAGCCGATGGCTGGATTGCCAAGAAAACCGGCGCCGGATCGGTAGTTCTTTCCGAGACGGGTAGAGATGAAAAGATCTCGGCCAACTTCGCCACGCTTATACCGCAACTTGTTGAATTTGATAGGAAAACGACAGCGCACTTGCTCTCGTTTTCCTATGGACTGCCATCGAATTCGGTCGCGAAGGCGCTGGGCCTTTCGAAAGACGCGCGTGTTCAGACCGCTGTACGTGTTCGGCTCTCGGACGGCGAACCCTTCTCCTACCTCACGACGCATGTGCCCGAGGACATCGCGCGCAACTACGATGAAACCGATCTGGCGACGCAACCTCTTTTCCGTCTTCTTGAGCGGAGTGGCGTTCAGGTTGAAGGCGCAGATCAGTCGGTCACTGCGACGCTTGCAGGCCCCGACGTTGCTGAGGCACTCGAGGTCTCCGTCGGTTCGCCCCTCCTTTGGCTCGAAAGAATCGTCCGTGATTCGAATGGGCGCGGGGTCGAGCACCTGTCTGCTCTCTACAGACCAGACAGGTTCCGGTTGGAGATGAGCATGACCCGGATGGGGGCCGGAGAGTCGCGCCATTGGGAACCGGTGATCGGAGCGCGCGATACATGACCACGCTCCTTGATAAGCTCTGGGATGCCCACGAGATCGAGACCAGCGAAGACGGTCGCTCGCTTCTCTGGGTCGATCGGCATCTGGTGCACGAGGGCTCACATCACGCCTTCGCCAAGCTGGCGGCCCGCGGCGCGCGCGTTGCGGAACCCGGCCTGACATTCGGCGTAGTAGATCATTATGCGCCGACGCGCGGTCCGGCGGCGAGCGCAGCGATTGCCCGGATGATCGAAACGCTTGAGAGTAATGCAGCCGAGCACGGCGTGACCTGCTTTGGCCTCAAAGACTCGCGTCAGGGGATTGTCCATGTGATCGGGCCCGAACAGGGCCTGACGCTGCCCGGCCTTCTGATCAACTGCGGCGACAGCCATACGTCGACACACGGCGCATTTGGCGCGCTCGCATTCGGTATCGGCGCCACGGAAGTTGCGCATGTGCTTGCGACGCAGACGATCTGGCAGGCGAAACCGAAGTCCATGCGGATTTCGGTAACTGGGCAAATGGCTCCGGGCGTCGGCGCCAAAGACCTCGCTCTGGCGTGGATCGCCAAGCTTGGGACCGGCGGGGCGCAAGGGCATGCGGTCGAGTATGCAGGCGACGCCGTGCGCGCGCTTTCGATGGAAGGACGGATGACGCTCTGCAATCTTTCCATCGAGGGCGGAGCGCGGTTTGGCATGATCGCGCCGGACGAGACTACCTTTGACTACATCCAGGGTCGGCCATACGCGCCAAAGGGCGCGGCCTTTGATCAAGCCGCTGAGTACTGGCAGACGCTGAAAAGCGGCGATGACGCGGAATTCGACCGCGACGTGACCATCGACGCCGCCGAGATCGCGCCAATCGTGACTTGGGGCACGTCTCCGGAAGACGCTTTGCCGGTGACCGCTACGGTGCCAAGCCCAAGCAATGCATCTGAGGCCGACGCCGAACGGATCGCGGCCACCATCAATTACATGGGGCTCACGCCCGGCAAGGCGTTGACCGACGTCCAGATCGATCAGGTCTTCATCGGCTCCTGCACGAATGCACGCATCGAGGATCTGCGCGCCGCCGCCGCCGTGCTTGCCGGTCGCCGGTCCAAAGTCCCGGGGCTGGTGTCGCCGGGATCGCAGCAGATTAAGGCACAGGCCGAGTCCGAAGGGCTCGACCGTATCTTCATCGACGCGGGCCTCGACTGGGTCGGCGCAGGGTGTTCGATGTGTGTTGCCATGAACGGCGACAGCGTTGCGCCGGGCAAACGATGCGCCTCGACCACCAACCGCAATTTCCGCGGTCGGCAGGGACGTGGTGCGCGGACCCATCTGATGTCGCCGGCGATGGTCGCTGCCGCAGCGGTAACCGGCCACCTGACAGACGTGCGCCCGATGCTCGAAGGACGGGACGCGGCATGAGCGGCTGGAGCGAGCATAAGGGCGCCGCCATCGCGCTCGACATCGAGAATGTCGACACCGATCAGCTGATCCCGGCGCGGTTCATGTCGACACCGCGAGCTGACGGATACGGCAACTTCCTCCTCCATGACATGCGCTCCGACAGCGACGGAAAACCAGATCCAGATTTCCCGATTAACCGCCACCCGGATGCCAGCATCCTCGTCGGACGCCGCAACTTCGGCAGCGGCTCCTCTCGCGAGGCCGCCGTCTACGCCCTCGTCGATTTCGGCATCCGCGCCGTCATCGCCCCGAGCTTCGGCGACATCTTCGCCTCGAATTCCGTCAATAACGGCCTCCTTCCCGCGCTTGTCAGCGAAGAGGATGCCGCCCGCCTGATCACACTGATCGGCGACACCAAAGTCGAGCTAAGCCTCAATATTGAAACAAGAAAATTCACGGTCGGTGACCAGACCATCCCTTTCACGCTCAGCGAGGCTTGGGCCCAGAAGCTGATCAACGGATGGGATGACATCGACCTTACAGAACACCACCGCCCGGCTATCTCGGCATATCGGGCACGGCGCTCAGAGACGCTGCCGTGGGTGTTTCCGGCAGAGGAAGCCGCTGGATGACGGCGAGCTACACCATAGCTCGCCACGTTAGGCGCCAGGGCACTGGCACAGGGGATAGGAGGAACTACCCATGAAGATGCAACTCGCAGCTGGCATCGTTGCCGGCTCCATGACCATAGGGGCCGTGGCCCAGGCGCAAGAGACGATCACTGCCGTCCACGCCTTCCCGGAAACGCTGATTTACACGCAGAGCTTCCTGTCTTTCGTCGACAAGGTGAACGAAGCTGGTGCCGGCGTTGTTCAGATTGAAGTGCGCGGCGGCCCGGAAG
>CAZWZG010000082.1:7579-13143 GCA_964638245.1 uncultured Rhodobacterales bacterium | reverse complement strand
ACCCCCGACCCCTTGATTCGTAGTCAAGTACTCTATCCAGCTGAGCTACCAGCGCGCGAGACTTGGGGGATGTATCGCCCGTTTGCGGCCTTTGCAAGGGCGATTATTCGGCAGCCGTGTCGAGTTCGCCAACGGTCTTGGGCAACACGATCTTGAAGCATGTCCCCTCAGGTCCCGTCCCCGTCAGGTCCAGGCGCCCACCGTGGCCGCGCACTAACTCGGATGCGATCGCCAAACCAAGGCCCGTACCACCTTTGCGCGACGCGCCCTGAAACGGCGTAAAGAGGTGCTCCTGCGCCTTTTCGGGCAAACCGGGGCCTGTATCCGTCACCGTAATCCACCAAACGTTGTCGTCTTCACCCGCGCCCAGCGTGACTTGCCCGGGTTGCGCTGTTGCCTCGATTGCCTGACGCGCGTTTCGGATCAGGTTTGTCAAAACCCGGAACAGTTGTTCCTGATCGGCTCGAACCAACAGGCCCGGGGGCACATCGGCCGAAAACGTGACCATGTTAGGATCAGAGGCCAGTGCTTCGCTTTCAATGACGTCATCGACCAGACCGTTCAGACGCACGCGATCAAGCACCGGAGAAGGCTCTTCGGCGCGTCCGAAGGCAAGTGTTGATTCACACAGGTGCACTGCGCGGCTGATTGAGTTGACCAGCTTGGGTGCCATTTTTTTGACTGTGGGATCGCCCGACATCTCAAGCCGGTCGGCAAAGAGCTGCGCCGTCATCAGGATGTTGCGCAGGTCATGACTGACCTTTGCGACGGCCCCGCCCACGCCTGCCAAACGCTCTTTCTGGCGGATAAAGCTCGTCAGTTCGGTCTGCAGCCCTTCCAGCGCCTCTTCGGCCTCGCGCAACTCCAGTACGCCTGCGGAGGGCTTGATGATCCGACGGGCGTCATCAGGTGCCTCGGAGTAACTTTTCATCGCCCCGACGACCCCCTTGATTGGCCGTACAAGAAAACTTCTCACCGCAAGGAACAAGAGCGCCGCCGTGAAGATCGAAATGACCGCCGACAGGATCAGGATCCGTACCCCGTAGTCGAGCATCGCGGCCCTGAGCGGTTCGGTTTCCATCGTGACTTCGATCAAGAGGCCCGCTTCACGCACGGGGTTGCCGATCACGCGCACCACCTGTGGCGTTGGGTTCACAAGCCGGGACAATGCATCCCCGATCAGTTCGAACGCGCCCGGATCCCGCAGATCGTAGGTCGCCGCGATCGGCGATGGCATCGGGCTGTCAAGCATCAGCTGGCGTACTTCATCGCGGCGCAGGACCACGTTGAAGACCCCGGCATTTTCCAAAAGCTCGTCTTCAAGCTCTTCTTCGATCATGTCGTTGGCCAATAAGGCCAGCGACGCGATCTGTGCCCGCTCCAATCGGGCCAGCATGTAGTCTTCGCGAAACCGCGCAATGGAGGGGACGAAGATGAAGACCTCCGCCAGCATGACGAACACGATCGTCAGGATCAAAAAGCGTCCTGAAAGGGTGTTCACGGCTCTCATTCCTCCCAGCAGATCTCTTAAGGGATCCAGCGCTGCACGAAGCGCACCACGCGCTTCACTGTAGGGTTATCAAAGAGTTTGGGCGAGAAATAGGCCCCCGCCGCCCTCTTGTTGATCTCCGACAGCGTCGGATAGGGCGCGACCATGCCGGAAATCGCCGACATCTTGAGTTTCGACGCAATCGCGAGGGCCCAGACCGAGATCAATTCGCCAGCTTGCGTGCCGACAATCGACGCGCCCACCGGACGGCCTTTGACGACCATGACCTTGATCATGCCGGTGGTTTTGCCTTCGGCAATCGCCCTGTCGGAGCCCGAGAAATCGAACCGCGCTACATCCAGCTGCGCACCGTATTTCTTCTTGGCCTGCTCTTCGGTCAAACCGATCTGTGCCATCTCGGGATCCGTGTAGGTGACCCAAGGGATATGATCCGTGCGCTCCTTGGCTGGCAGGCCCAGCAAAATGGACCGAATGATCACACCCGCATGGTAGCCCGCCACATGGGTGAACTGGAGGCCGCCCGCGACGTCGCCAATGGCATAAACCTTCTTGTTCGCAGTGCGCAGGCTGGCGTCGACTTTTACGGCGCGGTCATACTTGATGCCCGCTTTGTCGAGATCGAGAGTTTCGATATTCGCCTTTCGACCCACAGCCATGAGCAGGTGCGTGCCAGTGACGGAATTGCCATCTTCGGTTTCAACGGTGATGTTGCCCGCCGACCCGGAGATCTTGCTCACCGCAGAGCCTTCGCGGATGTCGACACCTTCACCGCGCATCTTCTCCAACACAATGGCGGCCATCTCAGGATCGTCCTTGCCCAGCGCCTTCATGCCTTCGAGCACGGTGACTTTGGTCCCCAGCCGCTGATGCGCCTGCGCCATCTCCATGCCGATGGGCCCACCGCCGATGATGATAAGGTGCTCAGGCTGCTCGCGCAGATCGAAGATGTTCTCGTTGGTGTAGTATGGCACCTCGTCCACGCCCGGGATTGGCGGCACAAACGGGCGCGAGCCGGTGGCTATCACAAAGCGACGTGCCTCGATGATCGTATCGCCAGCCTGGACTTCGGTCTTCGAGATAAACTTGCCAAACTCGCGGATGACCTTGACGCCAAAGCCTTCGAACCGTTCCTGGCTGTCATGGGGCTCGATCGTGCCGATTACGTTGTGCACGTGGTCCTTCGCGGCGGCATAGCTGACCTCAGGCATCACCGGCGTTACGCCGTATGTCTCGCCCGTGGTCATGGCGTGGGCCTGTTTGCCCGCTGCCAGAAGGGCCTTGGACGGAACACAGCCGAAATTCAGGCAATCGCCGCCCATCTTGTGGCCTTCCAGAAGGACCACGTTGGCCCCCATTTGCGATGCACCGGCTGCGAAGGACAAGCCTCCTGAGCCTGCGCCGATGACACAGACGTCTGTCTTGATGCGTTCCATGTTCTTTAGACCTTTTTGCCGCGCAGGGCTTTGATGATGATCGGGAGCACGGCCAGAGCAGCCAGTCCAAGGATCGGAAGAAGGATTTGGGGTTCAAAGATGATGCCGAGGTTCGGCGTCTCACCGCGTTCAAACACCTCGCCAAGCCCAGCGCCCACCGACGTATAGACCACGCCGCCCGGAATGATGCCGAGGAAGGTGGTGATCACAAAGCGGCTGAGCTTCACGCCTACTAGAGCGGGCACAAGGTTTGCCACAAAGAAGGGTACAGCTGGGACAAGGCGGATCAGGAAAAGTGCTTCCCATTGGTTGTCGTCGATAGCGGTTTTGATCTTTTTGACCGCCCCGTCCGAGCTGTCCATTTTCTTGGACAGCTGCTCTCCCAGACCAGCGCGGGCCGCGATGAAAATGATCGTCGCGCCGATGGTCGCTGCAAGCACGTTGAAGAGCGCCCCAGGGAAAGTTGCGAACAGGAACCCGCCTGTCAGCGTTGCAATCGTGGCGCCCGGCAGGGAGAACGCAACTATAACGATGTAGATCGCCATGAAGGCCAAAACCGTGAGGACATAATTGTTATCGCGAAAGGCAATCAGCGCCTCGCGGTTGGCCGCAAGCGTGTCGAACGTCAGGAAGTCCTTCAATGTGAAGGCTCCAACGGCTGCCGCCACCAGGATCGCGATCAACGGCAGGCGCTTGGCCCAACCGCCACCCTTGGGCGTTTCGTTCATTACATCACTCATCGGTCTTTCCTCGTCATTCATGTCCATTCTGTTGCCATAGACATCGGGGGTCTGTCGCGGATCACGAGGGGACCTCACGCCCGCTTGATATCGGGTGACAGAAGTCATGATGTGCCTAGGGAATCGACCTCACGGACTGTAACAATTCGCGATTTGAGGGTGCGAGGCGTGAAATATTCGTCACAAGAGCCGCGACAAGCGGCACAAACGCGGGTCGAAAAGGTTGCGCAAAGGTGCAAATTTCCGCGTCCCGGCCCGTTGACAGGTATTCGACAAGCCCGTAAATGACGGCCTTCGAAACACCGGGTGCACACGAGTCGCGCCCACAAAAGATGTTCTGGAGAGCGCAATGAAACGGACCTTTCAACCGTCGAACCTTGTCCGCAAGCGTCGTCACGGGTTCCGTGCGCGCATGGCCACCAAAGCTGGTCGCAAGATCCTCAACGCCCGCCGTCTGCGCGGCCGCAAGAAGCTTTCGGCCTGATCGCAGTCGAGCGTCTGACCCAACGGTCGGATTTTCTGAAAGCAGCGCGTGCCAAACGTGCGGCGACCCCCGGTTTCGTCCTTCAGGCACGAAAGCGATCTACACCTAACGTCCCAATGCGCGTTGGGTTCACCTGTTCCAAGAAAGTTGGCAATGCCGTCGCCCGTAACCGCGCGAAACGCCGGTTGCGTGAAATCGCAGCCGCCATCCTACCAGAGCACGGGCACGACGGCTGGGACTATGTCCTGATCGGTCGACACGAGGCCACTGCCACCCTGCCCTTTTTGCAGCTTCAGGACGACCTGCGCCGCGCACTGGCCAAGATCCACGGGAGCGGTCCATGACACCGCTGGCCTGGATCGTATCCCTGCCTATCCGCGCCTATCGGCTGATCGGCTCACCCTGGGTCGGGCACGGCTGCCGCTATCATCCGACTTGTTCTGCCTATGCGCTGGAAGCGTTGGAAAAGCACGGCGGTGTTCGGGGAACATGGCTGACGATCCGGCGCATCGCGCGCTGTCATCCATGGGGTGGTTCGGGAATCGATAACGTCCCTGAAAAATGATCAGAGCTTTTCAAAGCTGATGATGACTTCGCCGATCTGCACGCCGTAGCGGAAGACGTAAGCGCGGTTCAGCAGCCGATCATCGGACAACAACCACATCCAGTCATCAAAGCTAACCCGAAGCGTGTCGACCGTGCCATCTGCGGCAGGGATCGGCAGGTCTATCTCGTAGGTCCAGTTGAAAACGTCGCCATTCTCGGTCCCTGTCGCCTGACCAATCACACCCGGCGCGGTCCCGACCCAACCGTCAGGCCCAGTCTTGGTCAGCGTCCAGATGCGTTGCTCGGTCGCCCCGTCTTCATAAACAAAATCTTCAACCAGCCGCAGCCGTTCGCCATCCCAGTCACCGTCGATCGTCACCTCGAACCGGCGGCGCACGGTGCCGAAGACATCCTGAAACTGGCCATAGGCGATGAACTCACCGTCAAAGAACTCTTCGAGGTTCAACTGGCGATCCGAAAGGACAGGATCATCGATCTCGGGCCGACCGGAGCAACCGGCGAGCACAAGGAGGGATAAGAAGGCAAGGGCGCGTATCATGTTTGGAATACGCCCGCCCTCAGAGAGCGGATTGAAATTAGGTGGCTGGAACCAACTTCACGTCTTTGGGCAGTTGGCCCTGAACAAGCGCGTCGTCGAGATCAAGGTATAGATCCGGTGGCACGCTTGGGTCCGAGCGTTTGGGCCACGATAGCCATGCCGCCGCACGGATTGCGCCCCAGATCAGGTACTTCGTTGCTCCAACCTCGGCCTTCTCCATGGCCGCCCACATGATCGCATCGGCAAAGTCGCGACGTTTCCGCGTCCCCTGACCGTCCATGGTGCGCCACGC
>CAZWZG010000082.1:0-7479 GCA_964638245.1 uncultured Rhodobacterales bacterium | reverse complement strand
TAGTATTTGGTCATCGACAAATGGTCCTCAAGAATGAATATCGGGATCATGCTCGACGAAACTGACGACATCCACCCGCTGTTCCAAGGCGCCCCAAAGACCACGGAGTTCAAAAAACTTCGCAAACGCATCGTACGCAACGTGCGCGAGGCGATCGAGCACTATGGAATGGTGACGCGCGACAATCGCTGGCTGGTATGCATGTCGGGGGGCAAAGACAGCTATACCTTGCTGGCCATCCTCTACGAGTTGAAATGGCGTGGCCTGCTTCCGGTGGACATTCTGGCGTGCAATCTCGATCAGGGTCAGCCGGGCTTTCCGGCGACTGTTCTACCTGAATTTCTCGAAAAAATGGGCGTGCCCCACCGGATCGAGTATCAGGACACTTATTCGGTGGTCGTGGACAAGGTCCCGCAAGGGCGAACCTATTGCGCGCTGTGCTCGCGCCTTCGTCGCGGACATCTTTATCGTGTTGCGCGCGAAGAAGGGTGTTCCGCGGTCGTGCTGGGGCACCACCGCGACGACATCCTCGAAACCTTTTTCATGAACCTCTTTCATGGGGGTCGCTTGGCGACGATGCCGCCCAAGCTGGTCAACGAAGAAGGCGATCTCTTCGTGATGCGCCCGCTCGCGCATGTTGCAGAAGACGACTGCGCGCGGTTCGCGGCTGCGATGCAATACCCGATCATTCCTTGCGATCTTTGCGGTAGTCAGGACGGGCTTCAGCGCCAACAGGTCAAAGCGATCCTTGATGGGTGGGAAAAGAACAGCCCGGGCCGGCGACAGGTCATGTTCCGCGCACTGATGAACGCGCGACCCTCACATCTTCTGGACAAGGATTTGTTCGACTTCGCAGGCCTCATGACCCAGCAAACTGCGGACCATTTGAAGTAAATCAAAAGCTGCCGTTAAGGGACCAGCTATGACTTGTGTCTAAACCGAGGCGCGAGACAAGCTTCGGACCTTTTTCATGGCGCACGCAACCGGCCCCTTTTTGCACCACCTTGGCAGCACGCTTCGCACGGCTCTTCTGGGTCCACAGCTGGCTGCATTTCTTCCTGCGCTGCTATTAGGCGGGTACTGGTTTGGTGGTGAAGGGGTGTTGCTTTTCTCCGCCATCATCTTTCCCGCGCTCTTTGCGATTGCGGGCATTTTTGTCGGTCAAAGGTCCGGGTTGAGCGGTCCGCGCGAAGGTTTGACTGACCTGCCTCTCCGCCAAGCGGGGGTCGCGCACCTTGATCGATTGATCGCTCAAGCCAATGGGCGTATGGTCGCCTGCTTTGCGCTTGAAATCGACGATTATGACAACCTCGTCCAAAAGGAAAACCCGCGCCTTGCCGAAGCGGTGCTGCGATCAGTCGCTGATCGCCTGCAAAGCACGATGCGCAAATCAGATCAGGTCTTCAAGATGGACGGACCTCGATTTGGGATCATCGTGACGGACCTGCCAAGCGGTGATCTGGAAACGCTGATCCAGATCGCAACGCGTTTTCAACGCACGATCGAAGACCCAATCAGCATCGAGGGCTACAAAACCTATCAAACTGTCTCGGTTGGATTTGCCAAAGCAGGGTACAGCGACCGCGCGTCCGGCAGCACGATGGTCTCCGCGGCAGAATTGGCGCTTGATGACGCCGTCACACATGGCGGCTCTTCGATACGCGCCTTTGCGCCAGAAATGAAAGAGCGTGCGGACAAGCGCAGCGAACTTGCCAATGAAGTGGCCGAAGCGCTCGACAATGGCGATATCCGGCCGTGGTTCCAGCCCCAAATCGCCACGGAAAGCGGCACAGTTTCGGGAATCGAAGCCTTGGCGCGCTGGGAGCACCCGACACGAGGTATCGTTTCGCCGATGGACTTCGTCCAGATGGTCCAATCGATGGGGCTGGCCCAACGCTTGAGCGAGGTGATCCTATCGGCATCGCTTCGCACACTCCGCGATTGGGACAAGCTTGGCGTCGCGGTGCCAACGGTGGCCGTGAACTTTTCGACCGAAGACTTGCGAAACCCGAAGTTGCCCGAACGCATCCGTTGGGAGCTTGACCGATATGATCTGGCCCCCGAACGCCTGGTGATCGAGGTTATGGAAACCGTGATTGCCGAAGGACAGAACGATGTCATTCTGCGCAACCTCAAAGAACTTGCGTCCATGGGCTCGCGCATTGATCTGGACGATTTCGGGACCGGGCATGCCTCGATCACGAACATTCGTCGCTTTGGCGTTGGACGTATCAAGATCGACCGTTCTTTTGTGACCAAACTCGACACAGACCGCGATCAGCGCAGCCTTGTCGCTGCGATTTTGACGATGGCCGAAAGGCTCAGCCTCGACACCTTGGCGGAGGGCGTTGAGACGACGGGCGAATACGCCATTCTGTCGCAGATGGGATGCGCCCATATCCAAGGATTTTGCATCGCGCGCCCGATGCCCGCTGAAGAGTTTCTGAGTTGGCACGCGAAATACCGCGAAAAGCAAGCAAAGGCCGACGCCGATTCCGGTGCCGATCCGCTTTCAAACTTGCTTCAACCGCCCGAAGCCTCGGGCAAAACGGCTTGACCTTTCCGCCCTCAACCGATTGAACGCCCCTGTTGGATTGAAGCAATCGCGGGTGCGGCGGCATGGACGAACAGAACAGAAATCTGATCTTGGCAATGGTGCTCAGCCTGGCCGTGATGATGATCTGGTTTGTCATCTTTCCACCCGAGCAACCCGTCCCTCTCGAAGAACAGGACATAGCCGCGGAAACCGGTGGCGCCCTGACGCCGCCAGCGACCGAAGGAACGGCGCCAGCCGGTACGTTTCAGGAAACCCAAGCACCCACCGTTTCGGCTGTCGAGATGCCACGGGTCACGATCGAAACAGATCGCATTGCAGGCTCGGTTTCGCTTCTTGGTGGCCGCATAGATACGCTTGATCTGCTGGACTACCGCACCGAGCTTGAAGACGGCGCACCTACGATTTCGCTCCTTGCTCCGACCAATGCCGAGCAACCCTATTTTGCCTATCACGGCTGGTGGCCCGAAATCGGCAGCGGCATGACCTTTGCCGACCTTCCCAATGCGAACACGCCTTGGGCTCTTGCGTCGGGCGACACCCTGACGACGGAAACGCCCCTGGTTCTGCAATGGACCAACGAGAAGGGATTGTCGTTCGAGCGCGAAATCGCAATCGACGAAAACTACATGTTCACGATCACCCAAACGGTGACGAACAACAGCGAAGCCGAAACGCGCCTGTCACCATTTGGTCAGATCGAACGTCGCGGCCATCCCCAAGGTTTGTCGGGTTTCTTCATCATCCACGAGGGCGCTGTGCGCATGTCTGATGGTGAGCTTGACGAAATTGACTATGACAACTTGCCAGACAGCGACTTTGACCGAGAGTTTCAAGGAGCCGTCGACCGGGTTGAAGTCGCTGAAAGTGGCTGGATCGGCTTTACCGATCACTACTGGATGACCGTTCTGGTCCCCGAGCAGGGTCGCCCGTTTAGCTCGATCTTCAACTATCAAGAAAGCGGTCAGACCTATCAGTCCATCGCTCGGATGGAGGCCGTGACGGTCGCCCCCGGGGCCAGCGTTACAGTGACGAGCCAACTGTTCGCGGGTGCCAAGGAATGGGAAACGATCCGCAACTACGAAGCGGGACGTGAGATTCAGGGCTTTTTCGACAGCTTCGCCTACGGACTTGGATTTGGAGACGCAACGGGTATCGACGGCTTCATCGACTCGATCGACTGGGGCTGGTTCTACTTCCTGACGAAGCCGATCTTCTTCTTCCTGCACGAACTCAATGTCGGCATCGGCAACATGGGCTGGGCGATCCTTGCGCTGACCCTTGGGATAAAGGCGCTCTTGTTGCCGCTGGCGTACAAATCCTACGTCTCGATGGCCAAGATGAAGAACCTCCAGCCGGAGATGGAAAAGATAAAAGAGCGGGCTGGCGACGATCGTACCAAGCTCCAACAGGAGATGATGGAGCTCTACAAAAAGGAAAAGGTCAATCCAGCCTCGGGCTGTTTGCCGATCCTGCTTCAGATCCCGATCTTCTTCTCGCTCTACAAGGTGATTTTCGTCACGCTTGAGTTGCGTCATGCGCCATGGATCGGCTGGATCGATGACCTGAGCGCGCCCGACCCATCGTCGCTGTACAATCTCTGGGGCATATTCCCCTGGGCCTCCCCCGAACCCGGTTCGATCCTTGCGCTGGTCTTCATTGGTATCCTGCCGCTCTGCCTTGGCGTGTCGATGTGGCTTCAGCAGAAGCTGAACCCGGCGCCGCCAGACCCAACGCAGGCGATGATCTTTGCCTGGATGCCTTGGGTATTCATGTTCATGCTGGGCAGCTTTGCCAGCGGGCTGGTCATCTACTGGATCGCCAACAACGTCATCACTTTCACGCAACAGTACCTGATCATGCGAAGTCAGGGGATGAAGCCCGACGTCTTTGGTAACATCAAGTCCAGCTTCAAGAAAAAGCCCAAGACCGAACCTGATCCCAAGCCGAAAAAGAAGTGAACCTGCCCTTCCCCATAGCAGCGCCGGAGCCTTCGGCGCTGGAAACGGGACGCAAGCTGTTCGCTGGACCGGTCGACTTTCTCAAAGGCGTGGTGGCCATGAACGGCCTGCCCCCAGCGGATCGGATCGAGGTTTGCTTTGCTGGCCGCTCGAATGTCGGCAAATCCAGCCTGATCAACGCACTCACCGGGCGCAAGGCTCTGGCGCGCACATCGGGCACGCCGGGGCGCACGCAGGAAATCAACTTTTTTGAGCTGGGCGAAGAAAAGTACCTTGTTGATCTGCCCGGCTACGGCTTTGCCAAGGCGCCACCCAAGACGGTCGAGACATGGCAGCGCTTGCTCAAGGCATACCTGTCAGGGCGCGCCAACCTGCGACGCGCCTTTGTGCTGATCGATGCGCGCCACGGCATCAAGGCCGTGGATAGCGAGATCCTGAAGCTTCTGGACACCTCTGCAGTGCCGTTTCAAACGGTTCTGACCAAGGCCGACAAGATCAAGTCCAGCGAACTGGACAAGGTTCTAAAACAGGTGCGCAAGGCACTTGCCCCGCACCCTGCAGCGTTCCCGGAACTGATCGTGACGTCCTCGGAAAAGGGTTTGGGCGTTGACGTTCTGCGCGCGGTGATCGCGACGCTTGAATAGCCTTTCTCTTGAGACCGACCCTTGGCCGGGTTAACAGGTCCTGAAGGGGACTTATCCACATGAAAGCGCGCGACGAAACCATGGACAGCGATTGGATCGCCACCGCACGGACACTGTCAGAAGCCCTGCCCAATTTGCAGCGTTACGACGGCGCCACCGTCGTTATCAAGCTGGGCGGTCACGCGATGGGCGATGACGCGGCCTTGGCAAGCTTTGCGCGGGACATTGTCCTGATGCGTCAGGTCGGGGTGCGTCCCGTTCTGATCCACGGCGGCGGACCGATGATCAACGCCATGCTGGAGCGGCTTGAGGTTCCCACGGCGTTCAAGAACGGCAAGCGGATCAGTGACGCCGCAACCGTTGAAGTGGTCGAAATGGTCCTGTCGGGCACAGTCAACAAGCGCATCGCCGCCGCGATCAACGCACAAGGCGGTTCGGCGGTGGGACTTTCGGGCAAGGACGCCAATTTGATCCGCTGTGTCGCGGACGACCCTGAGCTTGGGTTTGTCGGACGCCCTGTTGAAGTCAACACGGACCTTTTGAACACGCTGATGGATGGCGAGCATATTCCTGTCATCGCGCCGATCGGCACCGGCCTCAAGGGCGAGACCTTCAACGTCAACGGAGATACGGCAGCAGGCGCGGTTGCCGCGCATCTGAACGCCGACCGGCTGCTTTTGCTGACCGATATCGAGGGCGTTCGCAATGCGGACGATCAGGTCGTAACCGAACTGACCCCGGATCAGATTGAAGACATGATCGCAGACGGCACGATTGCTGGGGGCATGATCCCCAAAGCACAGACGGCGCTGGAAGCAATTCGGGACGGCGTTCGGGCCGTGGTGATCATTGACGGTCGGGCACCCAATGCGTGCCTCCTTGAGCTCTTCACAGAACATGGGGCCGGTAGCCTGATCCGGCGACGGAAATGACCACGCTTGAGAGCGTGCGCGACCTCGCAGGGACGCAGTCCCTTGAGGTCCTTGGCGCTCTGCACATCTCCGAAGATGACCGCGATCTTGTTGGCACGGGCACGCTTATACTTCTTGGCCCCAAAGAGCCCGGTTTCTGGCCGCTCGTGCAATGCAGCCCCGAGTTTGGAGATGGCGCTCCCGATCCCCTTGATCGATGGTCGAAGCGCGTGGTCACGGAGATAGCGCAAAAACTCGACGGGCGCGCATTCTTTCCGTTCTCGGAAGGCCCATTCCTGCCGTTCTATCGCTGGGCGATCGAAACTGGCTCGCTCTGGCCGTCGCCGGTTCGCCTTCTGGTGCACGAAAGCCAGGGCCTACTGGTCTCGATCCGGGGCGCCATTGCAGTGCCTAAAAAGCTGGTCCTTGACCCTCCGGCGACCCAGCCCTGCCTGAACTGCGCGACGCAACCTTGTCGGCGAAGCTGCCCGGTGGGCGCGCTCACGCCTGAAAACTACCTCGTGGACACCTGCCACGCCTTCCTGAACACCCAGGCAGGCAAAAGGTGTCTGGATGGCGGCTGCAACGTCCGAGTGTCCTGCCCCGCCAGCAAGGCCTACGGACGCCTCCCCGAACAATCGGCCTACCACATGCGGCAGTTCCACAAATGACGCTGACCCTGATCCTCATGCGCCACGCTAAGTCCAGCTGGGGCGACCCGCTGCTTGACGACATCGAACGGCCACTGAACGGACGAGGCCGCAAATCCGCCGCGGCCCTGGGCAAGTGGCTGCGCGAGCAAGAATACATACCGCAGGAAGTCATCGTCTCCACCGCGCGCCGCTCTGCCGAAACCTGGAGCCGTATGGCGAGCAAGATGCTCCCAAGCGCGCAGATGCGGAGCGAGCCCGCGCTTTACCTGGCCAGCCCGGATACGATGCTGACGATCCTGAAAGGCGCCACTGCACAAACCGTGATGATGATCGGCCACAACCCTGGCTGTTGCGCCTTCGCGCACATGCTGGCGCACACGCCAGCCGATCATGCCCGATTTGAGGACTGTCCGACCGGCGCGACGACCGTGATGACATTTCAGGAAAGCGCGTGGAGCGACATCGCTCCGGGCAAGGGCGCGGTACAGGCGTTCACCGTACCGCGCGTCTTGTTGGGTTAGTGCCCGAGGATCTGACTGAGGAACAGCTGGGTGCGTTCGGACTGAGGGTTGTTGAAGAACTCTTTGGGTTCGTTCTGCTCCACGATCTGCCCGGCATCCATGAAGATCACCCGGTTCGCCACGGCCTGGGCAAAGCCCATCTCGTGGGTCACACAGAGCATCGTCATGCCTTCTTCAGCGAGGCTGATCATGGTGTCGAGCACCTCTTTGATCATCTCGGGGTCAAGCGCTGACG
>CAZWZG010000081.1:2488-13331 GCA_964638245.1 uncultured Rhodobacterales bacterium | reverse complement strand
AGGGGACCTCTGGATCCACAATCCAGCGCTCTAACCAACTGAGCTAAGGCGGCACAAGGGTTTGGTCACCAAAACCGAGCCGGTGGCTAGCACGTGGCCGAAAACGTCGCAAGATGAAACGTGGCTGAATTCGGTAGTCAGCAGAGGCGCCGCCGTCAAAAAAGACGCTCAGATCGATCACGGAAGGGTTTGAGCACCATTCTTTCGCCAAAGAGGCCGCCCTTGATTGAAAAACCGCGTGGCGCTAGGACAGCCGAACTTCAGCAAAGGAACGAACCTATGGGCATCAACAAGGAAAGCGACATTGAGGCCAATCTCCAGATCGGCCCCACCAGCGTTGGCATGGTTCGTATTTACGTCGAAGGCAGCGGCATCGAAATCCCAATGGATTTCGACCCCGAGGAGGCTGAAGAAATCGCCGAAGAAATTCGCGCGGCCGCGGCACGTGCCCGGGCGATGTCTGCCAAGAAACGCTAGAGCGAAACCTCCCACGTTTCTTCGGTGACGCTTTGACCGAACAATTCCACCGGTGCGGATTGCACGATCTTGAACCCGAACTTTGCGTACTGACGCCGCGCCGCTTTTTGGGTGTCCAGCGTGCCCAGCGTCATGCGCGCATAGCCCGCTTGCCGCGCGAATCCGATGCAGGCCTCCATCAAACGTGACCCAAGTCCGATCCCGCGCGCATGGCGTTCAACGAAAAACACGCGCAGCTTTGCCAGATCCGCCTCATCCTTGGAATGCTCGCAGAATATCGAGCCCAACCGCTCTGCTCCGCGCGCCGCAATGAATGCCGCATCGCGAGCGGGATCGAAGTTCTTGAGGAACGTCACCAGAATGTCTGCAGCAAACACCTCGATCTCGAAATTGAAATCATGCTCTTCGCGGTAAAGCTCTCCGTTGCGTTGGATCAACCAGCCCAGATCCCCTGTTTCCACATCACGAAACGTCACTTCGTCCGGGGCAAGCGGTCGAAACAAGCGCTCTAGCTGCGCCATTGTGTCAGCCACGGCGCGGGCATCGACGCCGCGCAACCGACGCTCGGTTTCGACATTGGTCGCTTCCCAAAGGATTTGCATCTGGCGTCGTCCCTTTTCTGTGGGCCGAAGCTCTTTACGACGCTTGTCGGCTTTGGACGGCACACGTTCGAGCCAGCCTTTCTCTGCATAGCCGTTCAGCAAACGGCTGATGTACCCCTCATCCAGCTCAAGCTCTTCTGAAATCTCGCGCGCCGTTTTGTCGGTATAGCAGACCTCGTAAAGCGTCCGCAGCTCTGTCACCGATTGCCCGGTCCCCAAGTGATCCCGCGAAAACAGCCCCATGTGGTGCGTGTAGAACCGATTGAAATGTCGAATGCGTTCGATGTGGTTCACATCGACCGGGTTGACCTGGTTCATTGCGGGACTCCAATACTTGCTTTCGTCAAGCATTTCGCAAGCTACTTGCTTATGTCAAGCAATTTAGCGGTTGCTCACCCCTAATATTATCGATAATCGATAATTATGGATATCACCGCAATTTTCTTCATCGCCGTTTCCGTAATCCTTCTTGGTCTTGCCAAAGGCGGCTTCGGCGGGATGGGCGCCACTGTGGCTCTGCCGATCATGGCGGTCGGCATTCCAGTGGAAACCGCTCTTGGTGCCCTTCTTCCGATCCTTATGGCCATGGACGTGGTCAGCGTCGGCGCTCACCGCAAACATGCAGACTTTCCTACGATCGGCTACGCACTGCCCGGAGCGCTGATCGGCGTTCTCATTGGTGCAGCCGTGATCGCGCTCGTGGCGGCCCACTGGGTCGGATTCTGCGTGGGCGTTCTGGCCATCGGATTTGCCTTCATGGCGATGTTCGGCGTGCACCCCAACACATCCGGTTGGCCGAAATGGGCGTCGAGCTTTTTCGGTGGCGCCTCGGGCTTTACCAGCACCATCGCCCATGCCGGGGGCCCACCAATCCACATGTACCTGCTCACGCGCGGTTATTCGAAGGAACAATTCGTGGGCACCGCGGCGACCTTCATGGCAGGCGTCAACATCATCAAGGTCATCCCCTTCTTCGTCGTTGGGGCCATGACCAAGGAAACGCTAATCCTGTCGCTGGTTATCGCGCCATTCGCAATGATCTCGGCCTATGGCGGCGTCCTTGTCGCGCGCCGCATGTCCCCGCGCGCCTTCAAGATCATGGTCAACGTCCTTTTGATCGTCGCGGGGACAAAGCTTATCTTCGACGCGCTTACATGATTGACCCCGCCCCTTCTCTCGCCGACCAGATCAAGGCGCGTCTTGTTGACCAGATTGCCAACGGAACGCTTAAACCGGGCGACCGTCTGATCGAGCTGAGAATTGCAAAGGAGTTCGGCACCAGCCAAGCCCCGGTTCGCGAAGCGTTAAGAGCACTCGAGGCATCTGGACTCATCGCCTTTCGGCGCAATCGCGGGGCCGTCGTGCGCAAGGTCGAACGCGAGGAAATCATCGAAATTTATGCTGTGAGAGCTGAGCTTGAAGGCTTCGCGGTCGCACAGATGGCACGCTGGGGCGCAGCTGCACCTCTGGCGAAGCTCTGCGATCAAATGGACGCAGCGGTCGCCAAATCCGACTTCGCTCTTTTCGCTGATCTCAATGCGCGCTTCCATCACAGCATCGTCGATGCTGCATCCAACGCAACGCTGCTGCGTCTGTGGGAAACCTTGGACGTCCAAACCCGCTCCATCGCCAACATTCGCAATGACGCCTCAAACTTGCCCAACGCCGTCCGTCAGCACCGTGAGATCGTTGCGGCGGTCGAAAACGGCGATAGCGACTTGGCACGCAAGCTCTTGGTCGAGCACATAAATTCCGCGGTGCTCTAGACCAGCCCCGGAACAACACCCGGATCCCGAAGCCCCTGCAATCGACGCGCGGCATGGCGCGCAAACTTCCGCGTGATCACCTTACGACGCGCCGGGGCCAATGGCGTTTCGGGACCCATACGCTGTATTTCCGCGTCATACGCATCCGCCAGGATCAGCCCGGTGCCTTCCGGTAGAAGCTCTACCGGAAAGTCGCCGTCAACGGCCCAAAAATACCGGTCCGACCACTCCAAATACCCCTGCCATTTCTTGTCCGTCGTGAAATCGGCACGGCTGGATTTGCATTCGACAATCCAGACTTCACCCTTTGGACCAAGCGCCATGACGTCCACCCGCAACCCGCGTGCGGGCACGAATTCCTCGATGCAGGCAAAGTCGAGATCCAGCAAATGCCGGCTGACACCGCGCTGAAGCCTTTGGCCCGGCTGGAGGGAGGACAGATCGTTGGCCATCGTCAAAGCATGAACATTTCATGAACATCCGTCAAGACGCTGTTGAAATTGCATGCGAACTCCACCCTTGTCAGAGGGCATGGAACACCCTAGCTGTTGGAAAGGCGGGTACTGCCCCTCTCGTGTCATGGGTTCTATTCCGGTGGCCTTACGCAAATCCGAGGGAGCTGGCTCTGTCCGGATCCTGGTCCGTTTACCTGGCGCCCACCTGTTTATACAGGTCCTCGGGAATGCAAACCCCTACGGTTGTCGGTGGTCCCGCCGCTTTTCCACTGGAATTGGAATGGCAATCCGATCCCGGGTGCCGCCCGACGGCGGCTCGTCGTCGTCATCATCATCTTCCGCCATGAACATGATGGAGACTCCAAATTGAACGCCCGCAAAGACGATGCCATTGAAAAACCAAAGCAAAAACAGGGCTAACACCCCTACATCGCTTCCGAAGATCAACCGTCGCAGACCAACAATGTCAAAATAAAGCAGCATCGCCACGAAGACGGCTGCCAGAGCGAAACCGATGGCGGTCTGAATGATGTAGTGGCGAACGATCGTCGGCATAGCTAGAAGGATAGCTCGATCGCCCTCGGCTACAACCGCTTAGAATGCGGCGGGCTTTGCCTCACGCGCCATGAAATCGAGCACGGCGTTGACGAAGCTCGGTTCTTTTCCGTCTGGAAAAAACGCTTTGGCCACATCTACATACTCCGAAATGATCACTTTGGGCGGCGCATCCGTGTCAAATTCGGCACCTGCCGCGCGGAACAATGCGCGCAACGTCGGATCAATCCGCGCGATCGGCCATTTCGCCACTAGGGCCCGGTCCGTCGCCTGGTCGATCTTGGCCTGCATATTCACGGCGCCATCCATGATCTCTCGAAACAGATCAACGTCGCCTTCGGCCAGCGTCTCGCCGTTATAGGTCGCGCCGAAGCGATAGGTCTCGAATTCCTCGCGAACCGCCTCGACGGTTTGCCCCGATGCTTCCATCTGGAAAAGAGCCTGAACCGCATAAAGCCGAGCGGTTGAGCGCATTTGGCGAGCTTTGTTCATGTCAATCAAGCAATCTGAACGGGGTCTTTGAGAAAGCCGACGCCCTTCTCGGGCTTGCCCCATTTCCGGGTCAACGCAATCAGATGCAACGCGGCGGCGGCCGCACCACCACCCTTGTTCTGACCCTTTGGATCAGCACGCACAACGGCCTGTTCACGGTTTTCAACCGTCAGAATGCCATTGCCAATACACGCACTGTCGAGCCCCAAAAGCTGCAACGCGCGGCTGCTGTCATTGCACACCGTATCGTAATGCGTCGTCTCGCCCCGGATCACACAGCCCAGCGCGACATAACCGTCAAAATTCGACTGCCGATGGGCGATGCGTACGGCGGTTGGGACTTCAAGTGCGCCAGGCACCTCAACGATGTCGTGTGTTGCGCCCGCCTCTTCCAGCGTCGCGACTGCGCCCGCAACGAGGTTGTCCGCGATGTCTTTGTAGTACGGCGCCACGACAATCAGCACCTTCACAGGCTTGTCGAATGTAGGCAAATCCAGCGTGTAATGCTGCTCGGAACCGGCCATCAGCTGTCCTCCGTGATGCGGCGTGTGCCAACGATTTCAAGACCATAGGCATCAAGGCCGACAACTTTCGGCTGGGGTGAGTTGGTCAGAAGGATCATTTCGGACACTCCAAGAGAGCTCAAGATCTGCGCGCCCAACCCGTATTGGCGAAGCGTTTGTGGCGACACACTATCCCCGGTCTGAAGCTTCGTCGTCGTGTCGCGCAACAGAACAAGCACACCGGCACCTTCCTCTGCGATCACCTGCATCGCCTGACCGAACTCGGCTGTCCGACCCGCCGGCCCAAGTCCGACAACATCAAGCATTGGATCGAGCGCATGCATCCGGACAAGCGTCGGCTCATCCGTCGAAATATCGCCTTTGATCAATACGATGTGCTCATCGCCGTGGGTCTTGTCTGAATAGATCTTCATCGTCCATTCGCCGCCGAATTCGGATCGGATGATCCGGTCGTCTTCGACACCGACAAGGTTGTCGTGGCGGCGCCGGTAGGCGATCAGATCGCTGATCGTGCCAACCTTGAGGTTATGTTTCTGCGCAAAGGCCACCAGTTCAGGCAGGCGCGCCATTGTGCCGTCTTCGTTCATGACCTCGCAGATCACGCCCGACGGGTTCAGCCCGGCAAGTCGCGACACATCAACGGCCGCTTCGGTATGCCCCGCGCGCACCAAAACACCGCCCTGCTTGGCGCGCAGCGGGAATACGTGTCCCGGCGAAGCCAGATCGGCGCCCGTCTTGCTTCCATCGATTGCCACCGCGACGGTCAACGCCCGGTCCTGCGCCGAAATGCCTGTGGTCACGCCTTCACGGGCCTCGATCGACACCGTGAACGCGGTTTCGTGGCGCGAAGAGTTCTGCGACGACATCAACGTCAGCCCCAGATCATCAATCCGCTCGCCTTCCAGCGCCAGACAAATCAAGCCCCGTCCGTGCATGGCCATGAAATTGATCGCCTCAGGCGTCGCCATCTGCGCGGGAATGATCAGGTCGCCCTCATTCTCGCGATCCTCGTGATCGACAAGGATGAACATCCGACCATTGCGCGCCTCGTCGATGATCTCTTCGACGCTGGAAATCGCGTCCTTCCAGTCCTCTTCAACTGGACCCGGTGTTTCAAAGCTCATGGTCAACGCTCCGCCTCGGCAAGGCGTGCCACGTAGCGCGCCAGCGTGTCGATCTCAAGGTTGATCCGGTCGCCAACCGCGACGTCGCCCCAGGTTGTCGCGTCCTTGGTGTGCGGGATGAAGTTGATCCCGAAGGTGGCGCCCTCAACCTCATTCACGGTCAGGGACGTTCCGTTCAGGGCAACCGACCCTTTGGGCGCGATGAACTTCGCCAACGCATCGGGCGCACGGAACGACACGCGGGTGCTGTCGCCTTCGTCGGCCACTGCGACGACCTCGGCCACACCGTCCACGTGGCCCGACACGATATGGCCGCCCAGTTCATCGCCGACTTTCAACGCACGCTCAAGGTTCACCTTCTTGCCAGAAGCCCATGTTCCCAAATTGGTTTTCGAGACACTTTCAGCAGAAACCTCAACTTCGAACCAGCCGCGCGTTTCGCCTTTTCCCTTAGCGATCACCGTAAGGCAGACGCCGTCACAAGCGATGGACGCCCCCAGATCGATCCCCTCCGGATCATAGCTGCTGGCGATGCGCACCTTGAGGTCGCCGCGCTGCTCCAGCGCCTCGACTTCGCCGATGTCGGTGATGATGCCCGTAAACATGTCCGGCCCTTTCGCGTGTTAAGCCTGACCTAAGGCGCGCGCGTCATAAGGGCAAGGCGATGATCGCGCCAGATTTTGCGTGACAGCCCACCAAACAAGGCATCAAGTGTCGCCATGGTCGAAAAACGCCGCTTCCTCATGCTCCAAGGCCCGCACGGCCCGTTCTTTCGCGAACTCGGCGCAATGCTGGTCAAGGCGGGCCATGATGTCCTTCGGATCGGTTTCAACCGCGGCGATCAGGCGTTTTCGCGCAACATGGTGTTCCACCCCTACCGCGGACGGCTCGAGGACTGGCCCGACGCGCTTGAACGAATCCTTACCGATCACAGCATCACCGACATCGTTATGTATGGTCAGGTTCGCCCGATCCATGCCGAAGCGTTGAAACTGGCCCATGCGCGCGGGCTTCGAACCCACCTATTCGAAGAGGGCTACCTGCGCCCCTATTGGGTGACGTATGAGCGGGATGGCACGACAGGGCATTCGCCGGTCGTGGATATGTCGATTTCCCAAATGTCCGCCGCGTTGAACGGTCAAGGCGACGCCCCGCGCGCGGCCCCCGCGCGCTGGGGAGAACTCAGACGCCATATCGCGCTTGGCGCGGCCTATCATTTTTGGGTTCTGACGGCGAACAAGGCCTATTCCGGCATTCCACCCCATCGAAGCGTGACGGTCTGGCAAGAGTTGATGCTGTATCTGAAGAAGCTGGCGCTTTTGCCCTCAGAGAGCCTGCGCCGCATCCATGAGACACGGCGCCTTCGGCGTGCCGGGAGCCCATATACGCTTGCCTTGCTGCAACTTGAGCATGACGCAAATTATCAGGAACACTCGCCCTTCAAGACCCAAGCCGAATTCGTCACGAAAGTGATCGACGCTTTTGCCAGCGGTGCGCCTAGCCATCATCAGCTTGTGTTCAAGGCCCACCCACTGGAAGACGGCCGCGCGCCTGTCCGGCCCGTGATCGAAAAACGCGCCGCCAAAAAGGGCATTGTAGACCGTGTGCGCTACATCCCAGGTGGCAAGCTGGGCCCCCTTCTGGATATGGCGAAATCGGTCGTGACAGTGAACTCCACGGCCGCCGAACAGGCGCTTTGGCGCGGCCTGGCAACCCGCTCTTTCGGGCGCGCCGTCTTCGATAAGCCGACGCTTGTTTCACAACAGCCATTGGTTCAGTTCTTTGCAGAGCCCATTGCGCCAGACAATGAAGACTACCTCACCTATCGGCGCTACTTGCTCAAAACCAGCCAGATCCCGGGTGGATATTACTCACCAAAGGGGCGTTCGCGGATCCTGCGCCGGGCTGTCGATCTGATGCTCGACCCCCTCGATCCCTATGCGCGCTTGGCGCAACAACCTGCGTCCGGGCGG
Source organism: uncultured Rhodobacterales bacterium (assembly GCA_964638245.1). Taxonomy (GTDB): domain Bacteria; phylum Pseudomonadota; class Alphaproteobacteria; order Rhodobacterales; family Rhodobacteraceae; genus CAZWZG01. The sequence continues at coordinate 5,363 of CAZWZG010000081.1, read as the reverse complement.
CAACACTTGGCCGCCGTGCGTTAACACACTCGCCGGAAACTGGAATTTTCCCCGCCCCTTATGTAGTCTAACAAAAAAATACCTGAGGCAGACAACAGAGGTCGAGGAGACCCGAGCAGTGATCATGAAACGCTCCCGCGGGGTGCGCCTTACGGCGTTGGCTCTTGCAGTAATGACGGTGGCCGCCTGCGCTCTTCCGCGCTCCGGCCCTACCAAGAACGAAATCTTTGACGGATCGGTCCAGCGCAACGGCGACGCTTTTGTGGTCACTGTGAATGACCGCGTCACGCGCGCGACTGCCGTGGTGCCCGCGCTCGGCTTTGGCGACGGCTTCCTGAATGCGGGCGTCGTCGGATCGGACGTCATCCGCCCCGGCGATACCCTTGGCCTGACGATTTATGAAAACGTCGACGATGGCCTTCTGGCCAGCCAAGGCATGAACGCCTCGACGCTTGAAGAAATCCAAGTTGATGGCTCGGGCTTCATTTTTGTCCCCTACGCAGGTCGGATCAAAGCATCGGGCAATTCACCCGAAGCCATCCGCCGCATCATCTCCGAACGCCTCGAAGAACAGACACCCGACCCACAGGTGCTCGTGCGCCGTTTGGCGGGTGACGGTGCGACCGTGTCCCTGATCGGCGGGATCGGCGGACAGGGCGTCTATCCAATCGAGCGTCCGACCCGCACGCTGAGCGCCATGCTCGCCCGTGCCGGTGGCGTCACAATCCCAACCGAGATCGCTACCGTTTCGGTAATCCGCGGCAATCACACGGGCAAAGTCTGGTTGCAGGACCTTTACACCAACCCGATGCTCGACATCGCGTTGCGCGGCGGTGACCGCATCCTTGTCGAAGAAGACAGCCGCTTCTTCATCGCACTTGGCGCGACCGGCGCACAGTCAAAGGTCCTCTTTGATACCCAGTCGATCTCGGCCATTGACGCCATCGCCCGCGTCGGCGGTTTGAACTCGCAACTTGCCGATCCGACCGGCGTCTTTATCTTCCGTAATGAGGAAGAAGAGATCGCCAACGCCGTGCTTGGCCGCGATGATCTGGTTGGCGCGCAAAGGTTGGTCTATGTCCTTGATCTTACCGGCACAAACGGTGTCTTCACGGGACGTGATTTTGCGATCCGTTCGGGCGATACCGTCTATGTCACCGAAGCGCCCTACACCCAGTTCCAGAAGGTTCTGTCCGCCATCACCGCACCTCTGGGCACGGTGAATGCGGTCAACACACTCACCCAGTAAGCCGCTTTACGTCTATAACGGAGGGTTCCTGACCGATCGACGGATCGCCAGGATCCTTTCGTTGTCAGGCTGGGACGTGCGCCTTGGTGCCCCAGCACAGGACGGTCACGTTGGCGTCTGGGGCGCCTCCCCCACATCAGGGCGCGGCAAGCGTGTTTCGAACGCCACTGGCGCGGGTCTGATCACGGTCGAGGACGCCTTTTTGCGCGGCCTCCATCCGGGGCGCGCTGGCGGGGCGACACTGGGTCTTTGCATTGATCGAACCGGCGTGCATTTCGACCCCGAACGTCCGTCTGACCTCGAAACGCACCTGAGCACCGCTCCCTTAGCCGACACCGAACGCGCCACGAGCGCGATCGAGCGTTTGCGATATTGGCAGCTGTCAAAGTTCTCGGCCACGATCCCAGAGCTTGCCCCACCCGCTGAGGGAGCCGTCGTGGTGGTCGATCAAGCGCGTGACGATGCCAGCGTGCGGGCCAGCGGCGCCGACGAAGCAACGTTTCGTAAGATGCTCGAAGCTGCAAAGGCCGAGCACCCGAACTGTCCCATCGTTATCAAGACACACCCTGAGGCGCGCCTCGGCACGCGGCCCGGCTATTTCTCGGACGCAGACGCATCGGACGCCGTGTCGCTTTGCACAGATCCAATCAGCCCATGGCAGCTCCTTGAGGGCGCGCAGGCGGTCTATACGGTATCTTCAGGCCTTGGGCTGGAGGCAATCTGGTGCGGGCTGAAACCGCACGTCTTCGGCGGCCCCTTCTACGCGGGCTGGGGCCTGAGCCACGACCGACGCGCCTTCCCTCGGCGCACACGCAGCCTCACGCGCGAGCAGCTTTTTGAAGGCGCGTTGATCGACTACCCGTATTGGTACGCCCCGGCATCCGATGCGCTCTGCGAAATCGAAACCGTGATCAGCGCCCTCGAAGCCCAGGCGCGGGCCTGGCGTCAGGATCGCGAAGGTCACGTGGCCGTCGGCATGCGCCTTTGGAAGCGTGGGCATTTTCGCAAGGTCTTTGCAACGACCAAACCGGTGCGATTCGCCAACTCTCCGGCCAAGGCGACAGACGCCGCCCGCGCGACCAAACGCGACCTTCTGGTCTGGGGAGGAAGTCCCCTCCCCGAGCCTGTTTCGGGCCAAAAAACCTGGCGGGTCGAAGATGGATTTCTGCGCTCCAAGGGCCTCGGAGCGGCGCTGGTCCCGCCGTTGTCACTGATCATGGACGACCGCGGATTGTACTTCGATCCACGCACGCCGAGCCTTCTGGAAACGCTCATCGAAGAAAATCGGCGGATTCCGCTTGCAGAAATCGAACGTATCCGGACCGTAATTACGCGGATTCAGGCGCTAGACTTGACCAAATACAACATTTCGGGCGCAGAAGCTCCCAACCTGCCGGACGGACGAAAAATCCTCGTGATTGGACAGGTCGAAGACGATGCGTCCATCCGCCTTGGCACATCCGACATCAAGACAAATGCGGCTCTGTTGCGCGCTGCCCGCCGTGCTGAACCCAGCGCCCAGCTTCTCTACAAGCCTCACCCGGACGTCGAAGCGGGCCTTCGAATCGGTATCGTCCCCGACGATGTGATTCGCGAATCACGCGCGATTGCTTGCCCGAACACGTC
>CAZWZG010000081.1:0-2388 GCA_964638245.1 uncultured Rhodobacterales bacterium | reverse complement strand
TCGTCCCCGACGATGTGATTCGCGAATCACGCGCGATTGCTTGCCCGAACACGTCCCCCGGATCCCTGCTGAAATCCGTCGATGAGCTTTGGACGATGACGTCCACAATGGGATTTGAAGCGCTGTTGCGTGGCCTTCCGGTGACCTGTGCTGGCCTTCCGTTCTACGCCGGTTGGGGCCTGACCACCGACCTCAGCCCCATCGAAAGACGCACAGCGCGACCATCATTGGACGCCCTCGCCCATGCCGCCCTGATCGGATATCCGCGCTACTTCAATCCCAATTCCGGTGAGCCGATGCCCATCGAAGCCGCGCTCGACTGGCTGGCTGAAGGTCGGACAACCGAGCCTGACGGGATCGCCCGCCTTCTCGCAAAACTGCAGGGACTGGGCGCAAGCTTGGGTATTCTAGGGCGCTAGGTCCGTCGCCAGCGGTGCATCACGTCCGCACCCGCCGCCTGCGTTTCGACCAACTGAAACCGCGGCGCCTCTGACAGGCGATCCACGCCCAGCGCGCCGAGCGCAGGGCGCCCTTCCGCCCCAAGCGCCAGCCCTGCTGTAAATCCGATCAACTCATCGACGGCATCAGCCGCCAACAGTGATGCCGCCAGAGCGCCGCCGCCCTCGCAAAACACGCGAGTCAGCCCAGCAGCCCCAAGAGCCTCGAGCAGACCCAGGGGATCAAGCTGGCCTCCATGCCCGACGGGCACCGGCAAAAGCGTCACGCCGGGACGCACAAAACGCGCCTTCTCGGCGTCCGGCACATCGCCGTCCTCTGCCCCATGCAAAATCCAGACGGGTTCCGCAGCGCTTGCGTTCTCCAACAGTTTCATAGGCTTGGGTAGATTGAGATGGCGCGCCGCGACGATACGCACCGGCTGGCAAGCCGCCCCTAAATCCCTAACCCGCAAGTCAGGATCATCTGCGCGCGCCGTCCCGCCACCGACCAAAACCGCGTCATGGATCATTCGCTGAGCATGGACCTGCCGCCGCGCGTCTGGCCCTGTGATCCAGCGGCTCTCTCCCGTCGCCGTCGCAATGCGCCCATCAAAAGACGTTGCGAGTTTGAGCGTCAGCCATGGCCGCCCACGCGCAAGGACGCTGAAAAACCCGGCATGGGCATCCGCCGCCTCGACCTCAAGCACGCCTGTCTGAACGTCGATACCCGCAGCGCGCAAGTCGTCATGCCCCTGCCCGTCCACGACCGCATGCGGGTCCGGCATAGCTGACACCACGCGCGCCACACCCGCCGCGATCAGGGTGTCCGAACACGGCGGCGACTTTCCATGGTGTGAACAGGGCTCTAGCGTCACATAGGCGGTCGCTCCTCGCGCAGCCTCGCCCGCCTCCGCCAATGCCATAACCTCGGCATGGGGCCGCCCGCCAGGTTGGGTCCAGCCACGCCCGATAATCCGTCCGTCTGACACGATCACGCAGCCCACGGAAGGGTTCGGCCAGGTCCGCCCCAGCCCACGACGCCCCAAAGCCAGAGCCTGCGCCATGTGGCGCCGGTCCGTGGCCGGGTCGCTCACTCGGTATCGTCTTCCTTGGATGACGCCGGGCGCAACTCACTGACAAACTTGTCAAAATCGTCAGCTGCCTGGAAATTTTTGTAGACGCTGGCAAATCGCACATAGGCTACCGTGTCGATCCGAGCCAGAGCTTCCATCACAATTTCGCCAATGACCTGGCTGGCGATATCTGTCTCGCCCATGCTTTCCAAACGGCGCACGATGCCCGAGATCATCTGGTCGATACGCTCCCGTTCAACGGGCCTTTTTTGCATGGAAATCCTGATCGAGCGCTCCAGCTTGTCGCGATCGAACTCTTCGCGTTTTCCGTTGGTCTTGATCACGACGAGGTCGCGCAACTGCACCCGCTCATAGGTGGTAAACCGGCCTCCGCAGGCCGAACAGAACCGCCGACGCCGGATTGCCACATGGTCTTCCGCCGGACGGCTGTCTTTGACTTGGGTATCTACATTTCCGCAAAACGGGTAGCGCATATCGTGTTCCTATTCCTCAGTCTGTGGGTGTTGCCCCCACTTATCCACAGGCACTATAGGCCAGCCGCGACGGATTGTGTAGTGGGCAAATTGCCCCCCAAAATCCAGTGGTCCGCCGCGGCAAACATGCAACAAAATCCCGATCTTTCCCCTTAATACTCGCCCCCACCCCGGCCATTGTGCCCACAGATAAACATAGGAGAACGACATGTCTGTTGCACGCGTAACCGAAATTTCCGCCACATCCACCAAAAGCTTTGACGATGCCGTGGCCCAAGGCGTGGCCCGCGCCGCCAAGACCCTGCGTGGCGTGTCCGGCGCCTGGGTGAAAGAACAAAAGGTCTGGGTCAAGGACGGCAAGATCATGGAATACCGGGTCAATAT
>CAZWZG010000080.1:0-13359 GCA_964638245.1 uncultured Rhodobacterales bacterium | reverse complement strand
CAGCATTTCTTTGCCAAGAATGGCCAGCCGGGCATGGGCAAACAGCGCAGCGGCAAGGACGGGCCGGATATCGTGCTGAAGGTGCCTGTCGGGACCGAAATCCTCGACGAGGATGAAGAGACGGTGCTGGCCGATCTTGATGAGCTTGGCGCACGGTTCCGCATTGCTGAGGGCGGCAATGGCGGGTTCGGCAACCTGCATTTCAAAACCTCGACCAATCAGGCGCCGCGCCGCGCCAATCCGGGCCAACCTGGCGTGGAGCGAACGATCTGGCTCCGGCTGAAGCTGATTGCGGATGTTGGGCTTTTGGGGCTACCCAATGCCGGGAAATCGACGTTTTTGGCGGCGACCTCGAACGCACGGCCCAAGATCGCGGATTATCCGTTCACAACGCTGCACCCTAACCTTGGGGTGGTTGGCGTCGATGAGACCGAATTTGTCGTGGCCGACATACCCGGGCTGATCGAAGGCGCCCATGAGGGCCGTGGGATCGGAGACCGTTTTTTGGGCCATGTCGAGCGCTGCGCCGCGCTTTTGCATATCGTGGATGCAACGTCTGAAACGCTTGTCGAGGATTACCACACGATCATCGGAGAGCTTGAGGCCTACGGCGGTGCGCTGGCGGAAAAGCCGCGGATCACGGTGGCCAACAAGATCGATGCGCTCGATGACGAGGAGCGTGCGGTGGCGGTTGACGCACTGAAAGACGCGAGTGGCGGGCCGGTTCTGGCGATGTCAGGTGTGTCACGCGAAGGCGTGACCGAGGTGCTGCGTGCGCTTCGCAAGCTGATCGACACCGAACGTGCCGAGCCGGTGGAGGAGGGGCCATGGCAGCCCTGACGCCAACGCTGAAAGACGCCAAACGCGTTGTTATCAAGATCGGATCGGCTTTGCTTGTGGGCGAGCAAGGCCTGAAGGAGGCGTGGCTGGCCAGCCTTGCCGAGGACATCGCGATGCTACGAAAGCGCGGCACGCAGGTGGCGATTGTCTCCTCTGGTTCGATTGCGCTCGGGCGTGCGGTGCTGGGGCTGGAAGGCGGAGCGCTTTCGCTGGAACAGACGCAAGCATCAGCGGCCGTTGGTCAGATCCGTCTGGCGCGGGCCTATGAAGAAGCGCTTGCGCCCCATGGGCTGACGGCGGCGCAAGTTCTGGTGACGCTGGAAGACAGCGAGGACCGGCGGCGGTATCTGAACAGTCGCGCGACGTTGGAGACGCTTCTGGGACTTGGGACGGTTCCCGTGGTCAACGAAAACGACACCGTGGCAACCGATGAAATCCGGTTTGGCGACAATGATCGTCTTGCTGCACAGATCGCGGTGACGATTGGGGCGGACCGGCTGGTGCTCTTGTCGGATGTGGATGGCTTTTATGACGGCGATCCGCGCGTGAACCAAGGCGCGCAACGCTTTGAGATCATTGAGCGGATCACGCCCGAGATCGAAGCGATGGCGGGCGATGCCGGAACCGGCCTATCCAAAGGTGGGATGAAGACGAAAGTCATGGCCGCCCAGACCGCGACCCAAGGCGGCGCGGCGATGGTGATCACCGAAGGCAGTGCCACGCGACCCATTTCGGCGCTGGAAGCCGGCGCACCGGCGACGTGGTTCCTGGCCGAGATCACCCCCAAAGCCGCGCGCAAGCGCTGGATCGCGTCGATGAAACCCAAGGGCGAGATCACGCTGGATGCTGGCGCGGCGGGCGCCCTGGCCAAGGGCAAGTCGCTTTTGCCGGCGGGCGTCACGTCTGTTTCCGGGCGGTTTGGGCGTGGGGAGCCGGTGGCGATCCTTGGGCCCAATGGCCCGCTGGGACAAGGGTTGGCGCGGTATACGTCCGTTGAAGCGCAGAAGATCAAAGGCCATCGCTCCGGTGACATTGCCGATCTTCTGGGCTATCCCGGGCGGGCCGCTTTGATCCATCGCGATGACATGGCGCTTGTTCGCGGAGAGGGAGACGAGACATGAAGGACGGTTTCGACATCGACCAGACGATGAATTCCATCGGTGCCGCCGCGCGCGCGGCTTCTGCTGTGTTGGCCCAAGCTCCAGCCGAGGCCAAGACCAAGGCGCTGATGGCCGCGGCCGATCAGGTGATCGCGCAGACCGATACCATCGTGGCCGAGAACGCCAAGGATATGGAGTTCGGCGCGAACAAGGGTTTGTCGGACGCGATGATGGACCGCCTGAAGCTGGACCCGTCGCGGATTGCTGCGATGGCGAACGGACTACGCAACGTTGCCGGCCAGGATGATCCCGTCGGCGCGGTGATGGCCGAGTGGGATCGGCCCACGGGGCTGAATATTCAGCGCGTGCGCACGCCCTTGGGCGTGATCGGCGTCATCTATGAAAGCCGTCCGAATGTGACGGCGGATGCGGGTGCGCTCTGCCTCAAGGCGGGCAATGCGGTGATTTTGCGCGGCGGGTCGGAAAGCTTTCATTCCTCGACCGCGATCCATGGCTGCCTTGTCCATGGCCTGCAGCAGGCGGGCCTGCCTGAGACGTCAATCCAAATGGTGCCGACGCGCGACCGCGCGGCGGTGTCGGCGATGCTGAAGATGCCCGACCATATCGACGTGATCGTGCCCCGTGACGGCAAGGGTCTTGTCGGGCTGGTGCAAAAAGAGGCCCGCGTGCCTGTTTTCGCCCATCTCGAAGGCATCGTGCACATCTATGTGGATAAGTCTGCGGATGCAAAAAAGGCGATGGACGTCATCTTGAACGCCAAAACACGCAGGACGGGAATTTGCGGTGCGGCGGAATGCCTTCTGGTGCACGCTGACGTTGCGGAAACCTTGGGAAAAGACTTGGTTGGTATGCTGTTGCATGCCGGTGTTGAGGTGCGTGTGGATAACTCGGCGTTGGCTGTGGAAGGCACGACACCCGCTGGGTCGGATGACTTCGGGCGCGAATTTCTGGACATGAAGATCGCGGCGAAGACCGTTGGCGGCATTGAAGACGCGATTTCGCACATCCGTACCTTTGGATCGGACCACACCGATTGCATTCTGACCGAAGATGACGCCGCTGCCGCCCGGTTCTTTGAAGGGCTTGATAGCGCGATCCTGATGCGCAACGCCTCGACCCAGTTTGCCGATGGGGGCGAATTCGGGATGGGCGCGGAAATCGGGATCGCAACGGGCAAACTGCACGCGCGCGGCCCGGTGGGGGCCGAGCAGCTGACCAGCTTCAAGTATCTCGTCACCGGCGACGGCACGATCAGAAGCTGAGGATGATCTCGCTATCGCTGATCTGAGAGCGGACGCTGCGGTCCGCTCGACGTGCTGTGTCATGGGCCAGCGCGAAGTGCACGTTCGCAGACGAGACTTCGACATCGGCAGATGGATTGGCCAAAAGCTCCCAAAGCGCGGGGTCGATATTCAATCGATCGGCGGCTCCGCGAATAAGCCAGCTGTTGGCGTTCTTGGAGATGGTGATCTTGCCGCCCACGGGCATCGCGCTTTCAAGGGCTTGGATCAAAAGGAAGGCCAGCTTCACCTCACGGCGCGGAACTCCACCTTCGATTTTCCATTCAATCTTCGTCCGCGTCCCCTTCGTCAGGTCGGTCAGGATCGACTGGATTTCGCTGCGACCAAGTTGCGCAGACGCACCAGCCTGTCCAAAGGCCACGCGAAAGAAGCGGATGCGGGCATTCGCGTTTTCAATGGATTCCGCGATCAGGGCAATTTCAGGAGCGGCATCCAGCCCAGACATCGTCAAAAGCTCGACCCCGTTGCCGATTGCGCCCAAGGGGCTTATCAGGTCATGGCAAATACGAGAGCCCAAGAGGGCATTTAGATCCCGGTCCTGTAGCGTTGATGTTGTCATCGTCCGGGTCCTTTCATGGAAGGCACTTTATGGGCGACCTCGTTTCTATTCTGGAACCCGGCATGCTGGTGCGCCATCCCGGCGAGCCCGATTGGGGCATCGGCCAGGTGCAGTCGAACATTGGCGGCAAGGTGACCGTCAACTTTCAGCATCAGGGCAAAGTCGTCATGGATGGTCATCAGGTGGACCTCGAACTGGTGTTCGACTAATGCGGGATGCAACTCGTGCGAACGACGTTAACAGTAATACAACCCTAGGGTGTGTCAAGGTTTCATGACCGACGTAGATGTCGATACCATTGCTTCGGGACCACACCCGAATCCGTCGCAAGAAGGGGCCTCAGTGCTATTTCGTGAAACCGACAAGTATGTGCTCAAGCTGGCTGAGACCCAGGAAGACCGCTTAGGCGCAGAGCGGCTGCGCTATCGCGTTTTCGTCGAAGAGCTTGGCGCGACGGGCGCCCATATCGACCACGAGGGGCGGTTTGAGCGGGACGCATTGGAGCCGTTCTTTCAGCATCTTATTTTGATCGACAAGGCACGTGATCCTGAGACGCTCGATCATGTCGTGGGCGTCTACCGCTTGATGACTCAAGAACGGGCGGCTGAGGCGGGACGGTTCTACAGCGAGGGCGAGTATGATCTGACGCCTTTAAAGACATCCGGGCGGCGCTTGCTGGAGCTGGGGCGGTCCTGCGTGGATGCAGAGCACCGGCGCGGGCCCGCGCTTGCGATGCTCTGGCAGGGGCTTGGGCGCTATGTTGCAGAGCATCAGATTGACGTACTTTTCGGCGTGGCCAGTTTCATCGGAACCGATGTCAGCGCGCTGGCACAGCCGTTGAGCTATCTGCATGCCAACCACCTTGCGCCAGTTGAGTTGCGTGCACGGGCCGTTGAGCACGCGTTTGAGCCGATGGATTTGCTCGCGCCCGAGGAAGTAATCCGGATGGACGCCATTCGTGCGACGCCAACGCTGATCAAGTCATATCTGCGCGCTGGTGGGTTCGTGGGAGAAGGGGCTTTCGTGGACCACGATTTTGGGACCACGGATGTTTGCCTCGTTCTGGATATCGAGCGGATGAACCCGGCGACGCGTGCAAGGTTCCAAGGGGACCGTTCTTGAAGCATCCGAACCTTGGGCCGGGTTGGTATTCGGACGATCCGGACATGGATTTTCAGCCCCAACGCGGAGATGTACCGCGGATGGTGCTGCGCGGCGGGGCGATCCTTGGCCTGATTTCGGCGGGAATGCTGGTTCTGGTGCCTCTTCGCGGCGTTGAAAAGGCCCTGCACGGGCCATCTCGACCCTGGACCCCATGGCTAGTCCATTGGGTGTCGCGTGCCTGTCGCTTTGCATTGGGCATCCGGTGCATTCGGCGCGGTCGACCCGTCAAGGGGACGTCTACGGTCTTTGTGGCCAATCATGTGTCCTGGATCGATATCCTGTCGCTGAACGCCGAGACGCCGATGACGTTCGTGGCCAAGGCGGACGTCGCCGGCTGGCCCGGGATCGGGTTCATGGCGCGGGCTGCTGGTACCGTTTTCATCGAACGCGATCCGCGACAGGTGGCAGCGCAGTCAGAGGTTCTTGCCAGCAAGATCGCTGCAGGCCACCGCATCCTGATCTTTCCCGAAGGCACGTCGTCAGATGGGCTGCGTGTTCTGCCGTTTCGCCCGTCGCTGTTCCAGGCCTTTCTGAAGTCCGCGCCGGTGACGCTTCAGCCGATCACCCTGCGCTATGAGGCGCCCGATGGTCAGGATGAGCGATTTTATGGATGGTGGGGCGATATGGACATGGGGCCGAGCCTGAAGGCCATTTTGGCCTGTCGCCGCCCGGGACGACTTACAATCACCTTCCATGACGGTATTCAGGTTACTGAAGGAACCCATCGTAAAGCGTTGGCAAAGCAGGCAGAAGACGTGGTGCGCTCAGCGCTTTAGGACAAAGCGGCGAAGCGCGCGGCAAGTTCGGTCGCCGGGTCGTCGGCGGACCAAATCTCTTCCCCGAAGGTCAGGAAATCGGCAACTGGCGCAAGACGAGTCTGCGCGTCCAAATCGAGGCCACCTTCCGCGACGATCGGCAGTTCGATCATCTCTGACCACCACGCAAAAAGGTCCTGTTCGGCCAGTTCTTCGGAGCCAAGCGCGCCAGACACCGGACCGAAAGCGACATAGTCCGCCCCGGCTTCGCCCGCAGACATTCCGTTGTGGCGCGACGCCCCGCAAAAGGCACCGACGATGGCGTCAGGTCCAAGCGCCTTGCGCGCCGCGCGCACGTTGCGGGCACCATCGGTCAAATGCACGCCGTCCAGGCCCAGCCGTTCGACCAAACCGACGTGGTCGTCGATCACAATCGGAATGTCCCGCTCATGCGCCAACGCGCGCAAAGCATCTGCCGCCAGCGCGATCCGATCTTCATCCCGTGTCGCAAGAGCAAGGCGAAAACACGCAACCGGAGCCGCGTCCATCACAGCCGCTGCCAGAGGCAAAAACCTTGAAAGCTCGAAATCCGGGGGGGTGACCAGGTAAAGCTGGGGATGCTCTGGCTCGGCCATCTGTCGTGTCCTTCGTCGTGTTGGCCCTGCTATAGCGGCGATTTTTCCTTTTGGCCACGCATGGTCTTGCTGATTTGGAGCCAAGCGCGTACCCCTCGGCGCGCTTTTCAAGATCAGGACCGACGCCAATGGCCCAACCCGCCTTTATCCTTGTGCGCCCACAGATGGGTGAGAACATCGGCGCGGCAGCGCGGGCGATGTGGAATTTCGGCCTGGATCGGATGCGCATTGTGGATCCCCGGGATGGATGGCCCAACCAGAAAGCGGTTGCGATGGCCAGCGGGGCGGGGCGGCTTCTGGATGAAGCGCTGATCACGGACGATCTTGGCGCTGCGATGGATGACGCGACATATGTTTACGCCACGACGGCGCGGGACCGCGATCTGACCAAACCGGTGTATTCGCCAGGCGGCGCGATGCGGGAGGCGCGGGATCGCATTGGGGCGGGCCAAAAGGTTGCGGTGATTTTCGGGCCCGAACGGGCGGGGTTGACCAACGAAGACATTTCGCGCGCCAACGCCATCATCTCGGTGCCCACAAACCCGGAGTTTCCGTCCCTGAACCTTGCCCAATGCGTTTTGCTTTTGGGATATGAATGGGTCCGCACGGCCGAGCCGATCCCGGATCGCGTGATGGAATTCGCTGGAACCGAGCCAGCCAGCGCCATCGAGATCGAAAAGCTGTCCGAGCATTATGAAGCGCGGCTCGACGAGGCGGGTTTCTTTTTCCCAGCGACCAAGGCCGAGGGTATGAAGATGACGCTGCGCAATCTGTGGTCGCGCATGCCGCTGACGCGCGCGGACGTGCAGATCATGCACGGAATGCTGCGCCAGCTTCTGAGGCGCAACGCCGCGGCGGATGATCTGGACCGGGGCGACGGTTCGTCATAGATACCGCCCATGGCTGATCGAAAAATCTTCGAGGACGTTTCCAGCGCGCCGCAGGCCCCGCGGGCCGCGACGCCGGGCGTCCTATCGCAGGGCGGGCAGGGGGCGGCACGTGCCGCTTCGCGTGTCTGGCTGTTCCTTCTTTTTGCGCTGCTGGTGATCATGATCGCCGTTGGCGGGCTGACGCGCCTGACCGATAGCGGGCTGTCGATCGTGGAATGGGCGCCCATCACGGGTGCGGTTCCACCTTTGAACGCGGCCGACTGGCAGGTGGAATTCGAGAAGTATCAGCAGATCCCTGAATTCCAGCTGCAAAACAGTGCGATGACGCTCGAAGAATTCAAGGTCATCTATTGGTGGGAATGGGGGCACAGGCAGCTTGGCCGCGTGATTGGGCTTGTCTGGGCCGTCGGATTGATCGGTCTGGCCGTTTCGCGGCGCATTCCAAAGGGTTGGACCGGACGCTTTGTCCTGCTTGGTGCGCTCGGCGGCCTGCAGGGGTTTATTGGCTGGTGGATGGTGTCCTCGGGGTTGGAAGGCACGATGCTGGATGTTGCCAGCTATCGTCTTGCGACGCATCTGGGGCTGGCCTTTGTGATCCTCGGGCTGATCGCTTGGTTCATTCTAAAGCTGTCGCGATCGGACGCCGAGCATCTTCAGGCGCGGCGGGCCCGGTCGGCCCCGCTGGCAACGGCGAGCGTGATCCTGATTGGGTTCACCTTCATTCAGATCCTGATCGGGGCCCTGGTGGCCGGAATCGATGCGGGTCGGAATTTCTCGGATTGGCCCCTGATGGCCGGGGCATTTTTTCCGCCCGAACCGTTCAGCCTTCAGCCGGTGTGGCGCAACTTCTTTGAAGACGATGGCCTTGTGCAGTTCACCCACCGCATGACCGGTTATCTGGTCGGGGCACTTGCGATCTGGGTGTTTTTCAAGGCGCGCGGGGTTGCGAATACTGCGACGCGCTCAGCAGGACTGGTCCTGTTGTTTGCGATGATCTTCCAGATGGTCTTGGGGATCATGACCGTCCTTTACGCAGCGCCTTTGTCGCTGGCCATCACCCACCAGATCGGTGCGGTTCTGTTCTGGGTGCTGGCGCTGCGGCTGCGCTATCTGGCTTTGTATCCGCTGCCGCAATCGGTGCGGTCATGAGCGCGTATGACGATTTGCTCGCCTATCAGCGCCAGTCATCGGCGCTGGGGCAGGTGGCGGGACGCCTCGGCTGGGATCAGGAGACCATGATGCCTGAGGGCGCGGCCCCGCAACGGGCCGAGGAATCCGCGGCGATGTCGAGCATTCTGCACGCGCGTGCCAGCGATCCGAAGGTCGCTGACTGGCTTGAGAAGGCCAAAGCGCCGGACGAGGCGGGTGCGTCGATCCTGAAGAAAATCCGCAAGTCCCATGATCGCGCGACCAAGGTGCCCGGCGACCTGGCAGCGGAAATCGCGCGGGTCACGAGCCTGAGCCAGGGCGTCTGGGCCAAGGCGCGCGCAGAAGAGGATTTCGCATCCTTTGCGCCGACGCTGGCCGAAGTCGTGCGGCTGAAACGGGAAGAGGCCGCTGCTTTGGCGGACGGGCGTTCGCTTTACGATACATGCCTGGACGATTTCGAAGAAGGTATGACGTCCGAAACTCTGGCGGCGATGTTCGGGGCGTTGCGGCCAAGGCTTGTGGCGCTGAAGGACAAGCTTTTGGGCGCACCTGCGCCGCTCGCCTTGCGTGGACAGTTTGATGAAACCGCTCAGGTCGAGCTTGCGACCGAGATCGCCGGTCGCTTCGGATATGATTTCAAGCATGGGCGCATGGACAAGGCCGTCCATCCGTTTTCGAGCGGTTCGGGGCTTGACGTGCGGATCACCACGCGCACGGATGCAGCGGACCCGTTCAACTGTATCTACTCGACGATCCACGAGGTCGGGCACGCCCATTACGAGCAAGGCATCGACCGGGCGTACCTTCTAACGCCACTGGGCCGTGGTGCTTCGATGGGTGTGCACGAAAGCCAGAGCCGGATCTTTGAGAACCAGTTTGGGCGCAGCCGTGAATTCGCGGGCTGGTTGTTTGATGCCATGGTCGAGCGGTTCGGCCCGCTCAATACCCGCGATGCGGACGCGTTTTATGCCGCCGTGAACCGGGTTTCTGCGGGCTATATCCGGACGGAAGCCGACGAAGTGCATTACAACCTGCACATCCTCATGCGTTCGGACCTGGAGCGCGACCTTGTCGAAGGTGATCTTGCGGTCGAGGATTTGCCTGAGGCTTGGAACACGCGGTTCGAAGCAGATTTCGGCGTCGCCGTGGACAAGCCGTCGAATGGGTGCCTGCAGGACGTCCATTGGTCCGTGGGCCTTTTCGGGTATTTCCCGACCTACACGCTGGGCAATGTCTATGCCGGTTGCCTTTATCAGGCGCTGAAGGCTGATTTGCCCACCCTTGAGGATGATCTGGCCAAGGGCGATCCCAGTGCAGCCGTCACGTGGTTGCGCGAACGCCTTCAGGCCTATGGCTCTCTGCGCGATCCCGAGGACACGATCACCCACGCGATTGGCGCCAAGCCTACGGCGGAACCGCTTTTGTCATATCTCGAAAACAAGTTCGGCGCGCTCTATCGCCTTTAGTGGCCTGCCGTTTTCGAGAACAGGTGGATGATCAGGATCCCGGTTAGGATCAGCGTGATCCCGGCAATCGCGGGCCAATCAAGGCGTTGACCGAAGACGGCAAACCCGATGGCGGCGATGAATACGATCCCGAGACCGGACCAGATCGCATAGACGATACCCACCGGCATGAGCTTGAGCGTCAGCGACAACAGGTAAAAGGCCGCGCCGTAGGCCAGCACAACCACAATCGATGGCACCAGTTTGGTGAACTGTTGGCTGGCCTGAAGGGCCGTGGTGCCCACCGTTTCGAAGAAGATCGCGGCGACGAGGAAAAGATAGTGGTTCGGCATGACGCCTCCTTATCTGGCGATGTAGCGGTCCTGGCGATGGTTCACGCCGACAATCACGTTGACGAGGGCCGCACCAGCCAGGGACAGGGCAACTTGCGGGGCATCGAGCACAAAGAAGGCTGCGGCAAAAAGCACGGCGTCAAAGCCGAGCTGAACCCAGCCGGCCTGAACGCCCGCACGCTCTTGCAAATAGAGTGCAAGGACGCCGATCCCGCCTAGCGACGCGCCATGGCGGAACAACACGACCAGCCCCAAGCCGATCACGATCCCCGCAAGTAAGGACGCCATCCATGGCGCCATTGCGCTGATCACAAGCGTTTCGGGCAAGATCCATGACCAGCCGGACACCATCGCCACGGCGATCAGGCTTTTGACCGAGAAACGAAGGCCCATGCGCACAAGCGACAGGGCAGCGAAGGGAAGGTTCAGAAGAAAGAAAACGAGGCCAAAGGACCAGTCGCCGAGATAGGACAGAAGGACGGCAAGGCCCGCGGTTTGGCCTGTCACAAGTCCGGTTTCCGTCAGAAAATGCACGCCGAGCGCGGCGGATGCGGTGCCGATCACAAAGGCAATCGCGTCCTCGTGAAGCTTATGATTTATGGAATCATGGGGTTCGGCCATGGGCCAATATCTAGGCCGGTTGCTGTCATGGCGACAGGGCTATTCGGTTGCGTCCTGCTTGCGTTTTTCCCGCCAGAGGGCCCAGCGAAGTCCGATGCTCTGCCAGCCGCTTTCGATCTGGCGCAAGGTCGTACGACGCTGGCGCACGATCGAGCGGGCCACGCGATAGTCAAGGCGCCGTTTCCGGCGGTGCCAACGCTCCGGCAGAAGTCGTGAAATCCAGCGCCAAAGCCAGCCAAGCTGAAGGAACGCAACAGCGCGAAAGACCCATTTCTGCAGGCTGACCCATGTCGATTTCCAAAAGGCGGCAAGAACGGCCACGACCCAGATCGGAAGCTGGACGGAAAACAGGATCAACCAAAGCCCAAGTGAGGACACCGTCAGGGCGACCGTGGCGGCCAGAACGACGAGTGTGGCTAGCACCTTTTCGTACCATTCAAGTCCGCGATACCAGTCAAACATGGCGTCATATCGCTGACGGATACGCACCCGGTACCGCCCGACCCAACGCGCGACGCGGCGCAACAGGATCGGGCCGACGATCAAGGGCAGGAGCGAATTCATGAACCATTTCTTGATCAGTTCGATCCGCAGAAACGCCCCGGCCTGAGATTTGAGCCACGCCAAAGCGGCAGGGAGTTCGAGGCCCAGTACCGTTTTCCAAAGGATTTTCAGTTGCGCCAGGATCAAGCCAAGTGCGACGAGGACGTCGACGCCAAAGTACATCGTCAGCGCGACCGAAATCGAACTGAAGATCACTAACAGGGCGAGGGCGCGGGCCAGCATCAGAGGGGCAGGGCCGTCGTGTCTTTGATGTCTTCCATGACGAAACTGGCCGAGACGTCGGACAGATCGACGGCGGCGATGAGCCGCTGATAGAGGCGGTCGTAGTCCTCCATGTCAGCCACCCGCGCGCGGATCAAGTAGTCGAGGTCACCGGTCATTCGGTGCGCGCCGAGGATTTGGGGGATCGAGCGCACAGCGCGCTTGAACCGCTCTAGCCACTCAGCGTCGTGGTGCCCTGCACGCACCTGAATGAAGACCATCAGCGGCAAACCGGCGCGTTTGGGGTTCACAAGGGCCACTCGCCGTTCGATGAAGCCCATGTCCTCGAGCATCTTGATGCGGCGCCAACAGGCATTGCGGGACAGGCCCACAGCCTCACCCAGATCAGCGATTGCGATATCGGCGTTGCTTTGGAGATGTCCAAGGATTCGCCGATCAAAGTCATCAAATGTATGCATAATACCTATATAATGGGACAATATCCCAATTCAAAGGGAATTGAGATCAGAGATTGGGCGCATGTCCCGCGCGACAGGTCGTAAATTGGTGCAAAGACGATGGAGGCGGCCATGATCAAGCAGATATTTCTGACCCACCCGGCAACGGTTGATGAAACCTATGGCGAGCATGCTGTGTTCGCAGGGCGGTTTTCGCTCAAGCTCTTCGGGGCGGCGTTTGCCGCGCTGATCCACGCGATCATCCCCTGTCTGTTCGAAAAAACAGCAAGCCGCATCGTGGCAGAGCTGTATGCCAAGACGCACAACCGCGGTCAGTAATCCTTTCGGAGGCTAACCGGCGAGTGCTTTGCTCAAGTTCTCGTCGATCTTGTCGAGGAACCCCATGGTCGTGAGCCACCCCTGATCGGGGCCGACCAGAAGGGCGAGGTCCTTGGTCATGAACCCGGACTCCACCGTGTCGATGATGACCTTTTCCAGCATCTCGGCAAACCGCGCCAGTTCGGCATTGTCGTCCAGTTTCGCGCGATGCTTCAAACCACCGGTCCAAGCATAGATCGAGGCAATCGAGTTGGTCGACGTCTGTTCGCCCTTTTGATGCTGACGATAGTGGCGCGTAACGGTGCCATGGGCCGCTTCGGCTTCGACGATCTTGCCATCGGGCGTCATCAGTTGCGACGTCATCAAGCCCAACGAACCGAACCCTTGCGCGACCGTGTCGGATTGCACATCGCCGTCATAGTTCTTGCAGGCCCAGACATATCCGCCCGACCATTTGAGCGATGAGGCCACCATGTCGTCGATCAGACGGTGTTCGTACCAGATTTTCTTTTCGGCGAAGATTTCCTTGAACTCGGTCTCGTAAATCTCTTCGAAGATGTCCTTGAAGCGCCCATCGTAGGCCTTGAGGATCGTGTTCTTGGTCGAAAGATAGAGCGGCCAGTTCAGATTGGCGGCATAGTTGAAGCTCGCCCGCGCGAAATCGTAGATCGAGGCATCAAGGTTATACATCGCCTGAGTGACACCGGCGCCGGGGGCGGTGAACACTTCCTTTTCGATAACTTGGCCGTCGTCACCTTCGAATTTGATCGTGATCTTGCCGGCGCCCGGAAAGGTAAAGTCGGTGGCCTTGTACTGATCCCCGTACGCGTGGCGGCCCACGACGATGGGTTGTGTCCACCCCGGCACAAGGCGTGGCACGTTCTTGCAGATGATCGGCTGGCGGAAGATCACGCCGCCGATGATGTTGCGGATCGTTCCGTTGGGCGAGCGCCACATCTTTTTC
>CAZWZG010000079.1:0-14013 GCA_964638245.1 uncultured Rhodobacterales bacterium | reverse complement strand
TGGCTATGGCGGCATTCGTCCGGGTACGCCGATCCAAGACCATAGCCCGCGCGGTCCTGCTGACGCCGCACGGTTCGCCGTAATCCGCGGAACAGTTTCGAAAATGGATGTGCTAGAGCTCGGCTCGCCCTATCACCGTAGGGCATTCTACACGGCATCGGATGGCTTTAGCGGGCAGTGGGTTTCTCCGTGACACCCCAAGTTCCGCTCAGTCGAGACGTGGTGCTCGTTGGTGGGGGCCATGCCCATGCTCTTGTCCTGCGACGATGGGCCATGCGCCCGATGCCCGGTGCGCGCCTGACGCTGATCAACCCCGGGCCAACCGCACCCTATACCGGGATGCTGCCCGGTTTCGTCGCCGGTCACTATGATCTCGACGACATCGAGATCGACCTGTTCCGCCTGTGCCGTGCTGCAGGCGCGCGGCTCATTCTGGGTGCGGTCACAGGCCTTGATCGAACCACCAAAACGCTGACCGTTCCCGGTCGCCCGCCTGTGCCTTATGACTTGGCCTCAATCGATATCGGCGTGCACAGCACGCTCGAAGACCTGCCGGGCTTCAGGCAACACGCCGTTCCGGCCAAACCACTCGCCCGACTGGCAAAGAGATGGTCCGAGCATTTGGAAAGCCGCACGTCAGGCGATGTTGCCATTCTGGGCGGCGGTGTCGCCGGGGTCGAGCTGGCCATGTCCGTTGCGCATCGGCTGAAACAAGAAGGCCTGTCAGGCACCGTTCGCATTCTTGAAAAAGACAGGCTTCTTGCTGCATCGGACCGTGGCCTGAAGCAACGACTTGAAAAGGCCTTGCGAAGAAACGGCATCGAAGTTCTTGAAGACGCCGAGGTGGCCACGATAGAGGCCGGTCACGTTCGCCTGAGCGATGAGAGCACAGTGCCCGCGGCGCTGACGATCGGAGCAACCGGCGCGCGTCCTTGGGCGTGGCTCAAAGAAACTGATCTGCCGCTTGAAAATGGCTTTATCCGGGTTGATGCAAATTTGGGTGTCCAAGGGGATGACGCGCTCTTCGCCGTTGGAGATTGCGCGCATCTTGCGCACGCGCCACGCCCCAAGGCTGGCGTCTTTGCCGTGCGGGCCGCTCCGGTTCTGGACGCCAACATCGAAGCTGATCTGCGCGGAACGCCCCGCCATCGGTTTCAGCCGCAGCGCGACTTTCTCAAACTCATCAGTCTTGGCCGCAAAAGCGCTGTCGCGCATCGCAGCGGATGGCATGGCGAAGGCGATTGGGCGTGGCGGCTCAAGGACCGGATCGACCGCAAGTTCATGCATCGCTTGGAGCATGTGCCAACCATGGCAACCGTCCACGGCAAAACGCATCCAATCAAAGCGTCCGCCGACCTCGAGGACATGCCATGTGCGGCCTGCGGTGGAAAAGTCGGTGCCGCGGCTCTGACCCCTGCCCTGAACAGTGCGACCGGCGCTATACGAGACGATGTCGAAGTTCCGCAAGGCGACGATGCCGCGATCATACATCTCGGCGGTGAGCGACAGGTCGTGACAACGGACCATATCCGCGCGTTCGACGCCGACCCTTGGCGCGTTGCCCAAATTGCCGCCCTGCATGCATTGGGTGATGTGCTCGCGATGGGTGCGGCCCCACAGGCCGCGTTGGCCCAGATCACCCTGCCGACGCTCACGCCCGAGCTCCAGACGCGCTGGGTCGCTGAAATCTCCGCTGCCGCAGGCACCGTCTTTGAGGAGGCCGGGGCGCGACTGGCGGGCGGGCATACGGCGACCGGCGCCGAACTATTTGTTGGCTTCACCATCACGGGCCTGCTTGTGGACGATCCCATAACGCTTGCAGGTGCGCGCCCGGGCGACCGGTTGGTTCTAACGCGCGCAATCGGCTCGGGCACGCTGCTACGAGGGGCCATGACCGGGCTGACGAAAGGGCGCGACCTCGCTGCGCTGTACGAGGTGCTGGAGACACCGCAATTCGGCGTGGCCAAAGCGCTCATCGGGGCGCACGCCATGACGGATGTGACCGGTTTTGGGCTGGCGGGGCATGCTTCGAAAATGGCGCAGGCGTCTGGCGCGCAACTGACCATCAACTTGGACGCCGTGCCGGTCTTTAATGGCGCGCTTGCGCTTGCAGAAAAAGGCGTGCGTTCAAGCCTTTATCCCGAGAACCGCAAAGCAGTTCCGAACATCGATACGGGTGCAGCAAAAGCGGCACTGTTGTTTGACCCGCAAACCGCAGGCGGATTTTTGGCCGCGATTGGGCCCGATATGCCCCTGCCAGAAGGCGCCTTCGAGATCGGCTCGGTCACAGACGGTCCGGTTGGGGTCACCCTGATATAAGCGGGTCCCGGGCAATCCGATCAGCTAATTTCTGAAGCGCATCTTCATCAAGCGACTCGGTTTCAAAAACACGCAGCGGCGGAGATCGGCGCGCTCGATTGTACGTCGGATCATAGTGGTCTTCGATCAGATGGCCCGCCAATTGTTCGTATTCTCCGTCGTGTGCTAGGCCCAACAGCTCCGCGCAGCGCGCCTTGCCCAGAAAATAGGTCAATCCATCAAGGCGTGCGCTCAGCCATTCCGGGTCTGTCACCTGTTCCTGGTACATCGCTGCTAGGTAGCTGGCTCGCGCCGAATTCGGAGCGCTGACACCCAGCCGCGGTGCCGACACCATCGCTTTCCAAAGGCTCGGCGGAAGACGGATGTCACCGATCCGAGCGGACTCCGCCTCAACCACGACAGGACGTATCGGGTCAAAACCGGCCAACGCGGTTGCCAGCGCACTCTCGAAGCCTTTTTGCGCGGGTTGTGGTGCGCCAAGGTCCCCGAAGATGGACCCGCGATGAGCTGCCAGCGCTTCAAGGTCCAGAACCTGCACGCCGCGCGCCGTCAAGTGCTCAAGGATCGCCGTCTTTGCCGTTCCCGTGTTGCCGTCAAGCAGGACCAGCCGGTGCGCGAGGGGTTCGTCGTAAAGCGATGTCGCCACCAGTTTGCGCCAGGATTTATAGCCGCCCTGAACCGTATCGGCGCGCCATCCGATGTTCTTCAGAATGGTCGCAAACGACCCCGACCGTTGTCCGCCCCGCCAGCAATAAACCAGCGGCCGCCACCCGCCGTCCTTGTCCGACAAGGGCCCCTCGATATGCGCCGCAGCGTTTCGTGCGACCAGAGCGGCTCCAATTTTGCGCGCCAAGAACGGATCCTGCTGCACGTACACCGTCCCAACGCGCGCACGCTCTTCATTGGACAGGACGGGCAAGGAAATCGCGCCCGGAACATGGTCCTCTTGGAACTCTGCGGGGGATCGCACGTCAATCAGTGTGTCAAACCCGTGGCCCAGCGCGCCACGCACGGAATTGAACTCAAATGACATGGGCAGGCCTTAGCGCGCTTGGTCGCGCCTGAAAAGGTTGCCAAAGCGAATTCGGTTTGGCCAAATGGGCAGAACAGGTTTGTGCATTGGGGGACGCCATGGGGCTTCGAGCAATTGTTTTAAGTGGATTTTTCGCGACGGTCGCTGGGCTGGGTCAGGCCCAGACGTTCGAAGAGATTTTCTCAGCCGCCGAGGCCCAGGTCGGCGACATGACCAAGTTTCAGCAGGCTTTGCAGAACCCGGACCAGCGGATGCAATACGCTTTGGTCCAGCAGATGCTCAAGCACCCTGATCCCGCGCTTCAGCGGATCGCAAAGGAGCACGCGCTGTTCTCGACTAACCCAGTGATGCGCGAGGCCGCGATCAAGGCGATCATGGATGCCCAGTCCACCCTGCGCTTTCAGATGAAGGGGTCCAAAGACGCAGTGAAAACGATCTCGGGCTGGGTGACCAATTCCGGCGGAACCTTTACCGAAGAAGACGGCATGGTCTTGGTCGAAGTGCCTCAAGCCATCGACGAAGACTGCTGGGGCCCGCGCAGCACATGCGTCTTCCGTCAGGTCGGTATGACACTGCAATACACGCCGGGCAGCTACATCACGTCGGTGCTGACGTTGGGCAATGACGGCGTGATGCGCGGCAATCTGACGTACAATAATCAGGAATTCGTCGCGGTTCAGTTGGATTTGAAGGAGTGAAGATGAAGGGTTTTGTTTTGGGGTTGTTACTGGCTTTTGGGACCAGCGGTGCCGTGGCGCAATCGATCGAGGAATTGCAGGCACTAGCGAACGAGCGTGGTGCGGAACTTCAAGAATACCGATTGCTGATCCAGAATGCCGGACCGGATGAGCAGCGGGTGATGGTTCGAGCGCTGCTTAAATCAGAAGACGGCGACCTTCAAAGTCTGGGGCGTGACTTTGCCCTTTTTTCACAAGACCCAGTGCTAAGGAATGAATTGATCCGGTCGATCCTAGACAGTCGTCGCACCTTGCACGTTTCGTTCGAGTCCGAAGGCGAGTTTCCAGAAAACTTGCGGGAGCACATAAGCGGCAACAGTATGGGAGGGACGGTTCACGGTAGCAAGGGCAGCGTGGTTCATGCAATTCCCGAACCGAGCAAGGATGTCGCAAATTTCTGGTCCAAAGGCGACAAATCATTTCGGCTGGCAGGCGACACAATCAGTTTTGATGGCGGCAACGGTCAGTGGGTGGCTACTCTTCAGGATGACGGAATGATGCGGGGTAGTTTCTCGCTTTTCGGTCGGTTCTCTGTGCCAATTGAAATCGATCTTAGAAAGTAGTCTACTCGACTACCAATCCATCGATCCGCAGCACGCGCTCCGGAAACCAAACGTCAACTAGCCGCACCTTGAGGCGGCGCCCGACAGTCCCTCCCGTCGGCGCCTCGAACACACCTGTTGGCGACATGTCCGGCGACGCAATCGGCGTCCAGAACGCGCTGCCCGGCATGCCTCGGTCGATTTGAATGTCGACCCGCCGCGGCGGCGTCGTCTCGTCCGTGACCATTGTCTGCATCGAGATCCGGTTGATCGGCACTAAACGGTCGTTGGACAGCGTGATCTCGAACTCGATCGCCTCGCCCGTCCATTCGGCAACCCATGGCTCGCCAGCACCTTCCAGACCCACGACCCCTGCCTTGTCGCCCCCTTCAAAGCCCGTCACGCGAAATCCGGTTGTCGCCAGATCGATCGAGCGCGTGCCCGGATGGCTTGCCGCGGCAAAGCTTGCCCCCACGAGGTCAACAATCCGATCTACGCGCAGGAAACGCGCCTCACCTGTCGAACTGGCATCAATCGCGATCCCGGCAATCTGCCCACCGACCGAAAGCATAGCCCCCGAAAGCCCCTGCATGACATCCGCATCGATACCGCCGTCAGTGACTTTGACGGAAATGAACGTGTCATCGACATCGACCAAGGCCGCCGCGATCCGGTCAAAGAACTCTCCCCCGAAATGAACGCTTTTGATCAAGCCAGTCTCAGACGTCTGCAAAAGCCGGGATAGGTCGCGCGACAGGTCGTTCCATTGCACCGTGCAGCGATCGCCAATCGCGCCTTCGACATAGGCCAGGGCAAGGTCGTTTGCCGGATCGCGCCGGAAAATTTCAGCGGCGCCTGAAGTTGCCGGAAGCGGCGCGGCAAGCGCGATCCGGTTTCGCGTGGCCGAGACGTGATTGGGCAGAACCGCATAGCAAAGCCCGCGGTTGGACACCAAAAGGGCTTGGCCCAATTCATCATCGACCATGGCCACATCGGCCGCCTGAAGAGGTACAGCAAACCCAAGAAAAAACAGGAGTGTTCTCAACCGCATCGGAATCATTTACCCTTTGGACTGGGTGCAGTTTAGCGGGGCCTTCTTGTGATGAAACCGATTTTCGCCAGCCTTGTTGCGATTGGACTTGGCGGTCCGCTTGGCGCGCAGGATGTCGTCGACCTTGCGCCCGCGTCCGTCACTGAAACGAACCCTGAGAGAACGCTGATATCCAAACCCGGCTGGCTGCGTGGGTTGCACGTGATCGGGGATGACCTGCCCCGCAACGCCCGCCCACGGATCGAGGCGTTCGTGCCCTCGCGTTGGGCGGGGGGCAAAATCTGCGCCCGTATGACCACCATTGTGGGCACCTATGACGCCGGACACGAATACGACATTCCGCCCAATTGGACCGCCGAACGGGCCAATCTGCTTTATGAAGGGCAACGTCGCCGCCTTGTGGCCGACATCACACCGGAGGATGGCGGTATCGCCGTCGAACGTGGCCCATGTTTTTCCGACGATGCGCCAGCGGAACAGGAATTTACGGCCAATTTCTGGAACGACATCTCAGAGCCCATTCTCAATGAGGACGGGTTTGGAGAATTGCGGCTCAACATGAACATCGCGCGTGCGGATGAGCTTTTGCCCAGCGCCATGTTGGGCATGACTGGCGAAGCGCTGAACGTGTCGTGCGAACAGATCGATTCACCCGATGCGATCGCCTTCAACTACCGCTGCCGGATCCTACTGACGCCCGCACAGATCGACACCGCGGGAACCGAAAGCATCGTGTTCTCTTACACGCGGATCTATCGTGGTCGCGAAAGTGCCGAGCGTGTTGCACGCATCTTTGTCGGAGAAGGTCCATAAGCGCCCCTTCCAATCCGCCGCCGCTGACCCGTCTTGCACGCTGGCTTCAGACCTTGCGGTTTCGCAGCGACAAGGCGGGTACGGTCGTGCGCTGGGTACTTTCCATCGGGATCATCTTCGTGGCGGTCTACTACATCGCGCCGCGCCCGATGTCGTTTACCGTAAGCGCGTCGGTCGAAAGCCTGCATGTGAATACCGTCAATGAAGGCTCACCCGACTGGGCGCTACCAGTGATCGAAGCTTGTCTGCGGCGGACGGAGGGTGTGGCGCTATCGCCGACCCCGGTTGCCCCAACGGATGCCGAGTGCATCGACCGACTTCATGTGCCCGTGCGCATCAGCGAGCCGACGCTACGGTGGTCCGAAGGCTATGCCCTGACGTTCGAGGGGATTTCGCGCGAAACGATGCGGATCGTGGTGCGCAAAAGCGATGACGCCGAACCGGTGCTGATCGACGGGTTTGCCTCCCTCGATAGCGACGAAGAGGTCAGCGCACCCATCACCGATGGCTCGATCCTGTACGTGCGCTGGACGGACGAACGCCCGATCCTGCCGTTGCGGGGGCGTATTCGGATTGGCGACATTCCCAACGCCTCCGACACCCTCATCTTACGCGAAGGCCGCTACGAGATCCGCCAGAACCTTGGGCTGAACCCACGCCCTGTCGTGGTCGCGGCGGGAGAGCTCGTTCCCGGCGACCGCATTGGTTTTGCGCGCAATCCGCCGATCTGGCAGCGCGTTGCGGATTTCGCTTTCGAGCGTTCCTCGCCCGACGATGACCTGATCGCGACGCTGTTTCTGACGGACCTCAGCCGCTTCACCCAGGCCTTTGACGTCGTGGCCACAACCCGTGCGGAATACAGCGCGCTCCGCCTGACGCGGATCGGTGTCGAGCCCACTTTGATTCCGATCCCCTGGACCGAGCGCTTGCGCGCAGACGCTCTGCCCATTGGCATTTCGACCCTTATTGGCTTGTTGGCAGGCCTTCTGGCGCTCGCAAACACCTATTTCAAACCACCAAGCAAGGATCGCTGACCCCAAGCGTGCCTTGTGGCCCCAAGACAGGGGCGATAGGCTCGCTAGACCCCAAGCGAAGGCCACACCCCCGATGCCGGCCCAGAACCACACCCCTTTGCACACCTTGATCGGGTGTCCCAATTGCGACCAACTCTACCGCGTAACTGCGGTCGCGGAGAAGGAGCGCGCGGTTTGCCATAGGTGCCATACGGTTCTGATTTCGCCCCGGTCCGCTGCTTTCACGCGGATCCTCGCCCTTTCACTGGCTAACCTGATCCTCGTGATCGCAGCGGTGTTTCACCCGTTTTTGGAGATCAACGCAGGCGGGCTGACCAATCGGGTGTCGCTGCTTGATGTCGCGACCAGTTTTCGCACCGGCGCCCTGATCATCGTTTCGGTCACGTCCGTGGCGATGATCGTGCTTGTCCCGCTGACGCGCGCGGGTCTTCTAATTTATGCGCTTGGCCCGCTTGCGCTGCGCAACGCAAGCCTTCGCGGCGCGCGTGGGGCGTTCAGGCTTGCTCAAGGGCTGAAACCCTGGGCGATGACGGAAATCTTCGCCATCGGCTGCGCCGTTGCACTGGTGAAAGTCGCCGATCTGGCGCAGCTCAACTTTGGACCCGCCTTCTGGATGTTCATCGTCCTGTCGCTGTTTGTCGTCCTTGTGGACCGCTCCGTTTGCACATGGTCGATCTGGTCCGCGCTTGATCGATCGGATCAAAAGGCCACGCCGCATCCTTTGGCCGGATCGGAAAAGGCATGAGTACGGCCCGCGAAAACGGTCTTGTGACCTGCCGCAGTTGTGCGCGGGTCTGGCCGATCCAGTCGAGCATCTGCGACCGCTGCGGGGCGCCTTTGTCCTCGCGGGACGCCCAAAGCCTTCAGCGGGTCTGGGCGTGGTGGCTGGCCGGTCTGATCGCTTACATTCCCGCCAACCTCTACCCGATGCTGATCACCGAGACGCTGACGTCGACCTCCGACAGTACGATCATCGGCGGTGCCATCGAGATCGCGCAAAATGGTGACATTACCATTGCGGCCATTGTCCTGATCGCCTCGGTCGTCATCCCGATCTCGAAGTTTTTGGCCATCGCCTATCTGTGCATCAGCGTACAACGCCGCTCGAACCGCACGGTTCTGGGGCGGATGCGTCTGTTCGAGGTGATCGAGTTTATCGGACGCTGGTCCATGATCGATATCTTCGTGGTCGCGATCCTAAGCGCATTGGTCCAACTGTCGGTTATCGCCACGATCCGACCCGGGCCGGCCGCTTTGGCGTTTGCTCTTTCGGTAATATTCACCATGCTCTCCGCCAAAGCATTCGATTCCCGGCTGATCTGGGATCACCTTCCGGGTCGGGCGGCCAAAGCATGAGCAATATCGACGATCTGCATGTGGAAAGCGCGCCGCGCGGGTGGCGGGTATCAGGCGTCTGGCTCGTCCCCCTTCTGGCCCTCGCGATTGCTGTCGGCGTTGCCTGGCAGAACTATGCCAACCGTGGCCCTTTGATCGAGGTGGCATTCCCGAGTGCCACCGGCGTGCGCAGCGGCGAGACCGAGTTGCGCTACAGGGATATCGCCGTCGGTCAGGTTGAAGACATTCGATTCTCCGACGCGCTCGACGAAGTCATCGTCAGCATCCGCCTGGACCAGGGCATTGCGCCTTTCGTGGATGATGCCGCCCGCTTCTGGGTCGTGCGCCCCGAAGTGACGACGCAAGGCGTCTCGGGTCTGGATACCGTGCTGTCGGGTGTCTACATCGAAGGCGACTGGGACGGAACGGTGGGCAACGTCGCGACACGATTTGTCGGGCTTGATGCTGCGCCACTTTTGACCGGCGGACAGACCGGCACCTCCTTCGTTCTCACGTCTGACACCAGCCTTCCGCCCGCAGCGACGCCGATCCTGTATCGTGGTGTGCAGGTTGGCGAAGTGGGCGAACCACGCGTAGCAGCAGACGGTCAAACCGTACAGGCCGAGGCAGTCGTCTTTGCGCCCCATGACCAGCGGATCTCTACCGCAACACGGTTCTGGGATGTGTCGGGCGTCAGCTTTTCACTTGGGGCAGCCGGGGCTTCGGTCGATTTTTCGTCATTGGCGTCTTTGCTGGCCGGGGGCGTTGCCTTTGACACCTTCGGCTCAGGCGGTTCGGCCATAACGCCTGGGCGCGAGTTTCAACTTCTGCCGGATGAATCCACCGCCCGCCAAAGCTTCCTCATTGAAAGCGAAACCGGGGGCGTCGAGTTCCTGGCGGTGTTTGATGAAAACCTGCCCGGCCTCACAATCGGGTCCGCCGTGCAACTGGGCGGTGTGCAGGTCGGCGAAGTGACCAGCATCGCAGGCATCACTGACGAAGCTCGCTTTGGGGATGGGCGCGTGCGCCTGTCCGCCACCTTGCGCATGGTGCCGTCGCGTATTGGTTTTACGGCAAGCGACGACCAGGACATCGATGCCGCCTTTCTCGATTTCATCGAACGGCGTGTGGGCGAAGGCCTGCGCGCAAGGCTTGCCAATGCCTCGATCCTGACACCGGGGCTGCGCGTTGAACTTGTGGACGACCCCGGCGCGGGCGATGCCAGCCTTGACCGGACCACCGATCCGTTCCCACAGATCCCCACGATCGCCCCCAACGTCACGGATGTGACGACGACGGTGCAGGACCTTCTCCAACGGGTCGAAGCGCTGCCGGTCGAAGATGTCTTGCGCAGCGCTGTGACCTTTCTGGACGCCGCGTCCACGCTCGTGGCGAGCGCGGACACCCAAGCCATTCCCGCGGATGTCTCCGCAACCTTGGACGAACTGCGCGGCACGGTTGCAAGCGTGCGCGCCCTCGTTGAAGCCGACCAGATCGCCGCAATCCCAGACACGATCGCGTCGCTTTCGAGCAGCCTTTCGGACACAGCCTCACGGATCAATGCGGTCGTCTCGGACCTTCAGGACGCAGAACTCGTGAGCGAGCTGTCGCGAAGCATCTCGGCCATCGGCGACACCGCCGAGGCGCTTCCGGGCCTCGCCGATCAAGCCAGCGCAGTCCTAAACCAGGCAGAACAGCTGTCCCTTCAAGACCTCGCCGATCGCGCGCAAAGCTTGCTGGCCAGCGGAGAAGCCTTGCTTGAACAAGATTCCCTGCGCGCATTGCCCGAGGAACTGAACGCAACGCTCGCGGACTTGCGGGCCACGCTTACCGCGTTGCGAGATGGTGGTTTGGTGGACAACGCAAACGCTGCGCTCGCCTCGGCGCGCGGTGCGGCTGAAGCCGTGGCCGAAGCCAGCGCGTCCCTGCCCGAGTTGTCAGCGCGGTTGAATGCGCTCGCCGGCCAGGCCGGTGCGGCACTGGATGACTACGCAGGCGACGGACAAGTGGGGCGCGACCTGACAGCGGCCCTGCGACAGATCGAGGCCGCCGCGACCTCGCTTGATCGACTGGCCCGACAGATCGCCCGCAACCCCAATTCAATCTTGACGGGACGCTGACCCATGATCCGCCTGTTTGCCCTGATCCCTGTGCTTTTCCTTGCCGCCTGTGGCTCTGCTGATCTGCGCGTTGCACCGCCCGAGCCTGTGGCGGCCACTGCCGACCGCGTCTCGATCCGCTATCACAGTGTGGAGGTCACGACTGTCACCATGCCGGTCTATGCGGCAAGCGAGGAAATCGTAGTGGCGACCGCCGATGGGTCGCTGGCACCGCTGGGCCCGCTTTGGTCCGACGAGCCTGCGCGCGCAATGACGCTGGAGATCGCCGAAGGCTTGGGCGCTGCGACCAACAAGTTGATTGCCCCGTCGCCATGGCCGTTCCGTGACCTTGCAGATGCGCGACTGGATATCCGCGTCGCGGATTTCTATGCCACTCAGACGGGCCTGTTCCGGATCAGCGGCCAGTACTTCGTTGCTCCAGAAGCGTCGGGCCGTAATGTCGCCCGCTCTTTTGCTGTCGACGCACCAATTGGCCCTGACCTGACCCCATCAGCCATCGCTGCCGCACGCGCCGAGGCCATTCGAAGCCTCGTGGCGATCATTTTGCGCGATGGATTGAGGTGATGGTGCCCCCACACGGACTCGAACCGCGGACCTACTGATTACAAATCAGTTGCTCTACCAGCTGAGCTATAGGGGCACTGCGCGGCGTCTAGCGCAAAGCAGGCCCACGGTGCAAGACCGCGGTAACAGGGATTGAACGAAATTCTGCAAAAACCGCAAGCGCTCCTGTCTGGATCGTGGTTTTGGCCCGCACTGTGACCTTATTTCCGCCCATCCACAGGTGTGTTTGACACGCGGGGTACGCAATTTGCGGGACTATGGTAAAGTGATGCAAGCAAAGAAAAAACGAGCAGACGCCTCGATGCAAATCGTCTTTCACCTCGGTGTCCATGCCACCGACGACGGCGCGCTTATCCGATCCCTTCTCAAGAATCGTGAAGTGCTCGGGAAGGCGGGCGTCGCTGTGCCGGGTCCGGGGCGCTACAAATCGCTTTTGCGCGACAGCATTAATAGTCTTCGCGGTCAGTTCGCGTCATTTGAAGCGCAAGAAGCCTTGATCGAAACCGTGATCGACGACGACACGACGGAGCGAATCGTATTTTCGAACGAGAGCTTCATCTCGATGCCCGCCAAGGCTGTGGACGAGGATCAATTCTATCCAAAGGCGCAGAAGGCAGCCTGGTTGCGCAACATATTTCCGGCCCATGACGTCGAATTCGCCCTGTCCATCGTCAACCCGGCCAGCTTTTTGCCCGCGATCATGCGCATGCAAGAAGACACCGGCGCTCCTGCCGCCGAGATCATGGCGGATATCGACGTCTATGGCCTACGCTGGTCCGAGTTCATCCAACGGCTGAGGACATCCGTTCCCGACGCCCGGATCATCGTCTGGGCCAACGAAGATACGCCGTTCATCTGGAACGAAGTGATGCGCGAGGTGACCGGCGTGGACACCTTCACCAAGCTGATGGGCGGTCTGGACATTCTGGCCAAGATTATGGACCGCGAAGGGATGCAACGACTGCGCAATTTCATGGCCAAGCGTCCGCCGGCCAATGAAACCGCACGACGCCGGATCCTCGCCGCCTTCCTTGAAAAATACGCCCTCGACAGCGCGGTGATGGAAGAAGCGGCCCTGCCCGGCTGGACCGAGGAAACCATCGAACGCTTATCCGAAATTTATGACGAAGACATCGAAGTGATCCGCCGAATGCCCGGCGTCGAGTTCATCGAAGCCTGATCACATACCCAGCGCTTGGCGATACATTTCGAGCACGGCTTCTTCTTCGGCCAAGTCGTCGCGATCGCGTTTGCGGATCGCGATTAGCTTGCGCAGCACGCGCGTGTCATAGCCCCGCGATTTCGCCTCGGCCATCACCTCTTTCTGCTGATCGGCGATGTCCTTCTTTTCTGCCTCCAGCCGTTCGAAGCGCTCGACAAACTGGCGCAATTCATCGGCCGTCACGCGGTAACTCTCGGATTGTTGGGTATCGCCGTCGGCCATTGCTGCTCTCCTTGGTTTGCCTACCCGGGCACTCCTAGAGAGCGCTTGGCCTGCCTTCAAGGGCTTGCTGTTCGCACCTCCAAAGGTTTAGGCAGGCGCCTATGGAAATCCTCGTCTGGCTTGGTGCCGCTCTTACCGCTTTGGGCCTTGTTGGCTTGATCGCATGTATCGTGATTGTGCGGCGTGCACGTCGCGAAGGACTGAACGACGAAGACATGCGCGCGCGACTGCAACGCGTCATCGCGCTCAACCTTGGCGCCCTCGCGCTTTCTGCGCTTGGCCTGATGATGGTCGTGTTTGGCGTGATGTTGGGCTGAGCGCGACCGCTCAGACCGGGAAGTTATCCCAGAACTCGTCGGGGTCCGACGCGGGTTCCGCTTTGGAGCGTTTGTCAGCGGCCAGAACGCGCAGCTTGTTTGGCTCTCGCAATTTCTGGCGCAAAAGGCTTTTGATATCGTCGGCGTTTTCGGGATTGCGCATCAGCGCATCCACGATGATGTCAATGTCGTCCGTCGTGTTGTCGAGCGCAGTTGCATCTTTCACTGGATTATCTCTCCCAAGGCGTCCCTCGCACCCTTTTCTATCAGCCAAGTATATCTGAAGTGCGACAGGGGTTGAACTCAAAAGAGTGACCTAGGGTCAAGGACATGGCCGCTTGCGCGGAATGTAGCGCACAATTCGCGGGCAACGCCTAAGGATTGGGCGGGACTGAATCGGGCGCGCAATATGCCTTGTGCAGCGCCTCCAAAACCGTGGCGATCCGCGCGTCCGCAAGCTGGTAGCGGATCGTGCGTCCTTCGCGGTGGGCCGACACCAATCCCATCTTGCGCAACCGGGCCAGTTGCTGGCTGACCTGTGCCTGACCTTCGCCAAGCCGCTCCTGCAACGCCGAAACGGACGCTTGGCCTTCCACCAACGCGCACAGGATCAAGAGCCTTGATGGATGCGCCAGTAGCCGCAAGGTCGATGCCGCTTCTTCGGCGCGTTCGGCCATTGGGGTTGCAAGATCATCAAGCGACAT
>CAZWZG010000078.1:0-14045 GCA_964638245.1 uncultured Rhodobacterales bacterium | reverse complement strand
GCCATCAAGCTGCTGAAGTTCGCGGTTTCGTAATCACGAACCGTGCCTGAGGTTCCGGGATGTGCGCAAGCGCATTCCGGGGCGACGGTGGGCGTGTGCCAACTAGGCCCGTGTCGTCTAGCTGCTCCCCTCCGTTCGAGCGATGCGGCGGCACACGCCCATTCCTATTCTTTTCTAACCGCATGACCCGTCTCAGGATCTGCGGTTTTTTTGGAGATGCGTCATGATGCTGGTTGAACAGGTACCTGTTCCCGCGTCCGTTCTGCCGTTGGCGGAGTTCAGGGATCACCTGAAGCTTGGAACCGGATTTTCCGACGATGCGGTTCAGGACGGGTTGCTCGAAGCGAACGTTAGAGCCGCGCTTGCGGCAGTGGAAAGCCGAACGGGCAAGGCCGTTCTTTCGCGGGAATTCGCTTGGTCGGTTTCGGCTTGGCGCGATCTGAGCTTTCAAACGCTTCCGATCGCACCAGTTCAATCCATCGAACGTCTTCAGATCGTAGACCTGGATGGCATTGTCGAGATTGCGGATCCGGCGACTTATCGTTTGCACATTGATGCGCATCGACCCGCGATTGCATCCCGTACGATTTGCCTTCCGAGCATTCCGGTTGGCGGCCGCGCAGAGATTGATTTCACGGCGGGCTTTGCGGCGGAGTGGTCCGCTGTTCCAGCTGATCTTGCGCAAGCTGTCATGGGAATTGCTGCGTATTTCTATGAGAACAGATCGGCGCATGGTCTTGATCAAACCGATCTTCCTGCGAGCCTGCTGGGCCTTTTGGCGCCCTATCGAAACGTTCGTCTGTTTGGGCGGGGATAGGCCATGGCTGGACCTTCGCTTACGACAAAGATGACGCTTCAGAGCGCAGTGCGCAGCCCAGATGGGGCGGGCGGCTATGCCGAGCTTTGGTCAGACATGGGCGTCCTTTGGGGGGCTTTGGAGCGACCACGGGGGAGCAAGATTGCAGGGCAGGAGATCCCGATTTCCCGCCACCGGTATCGCATCATCGTACGTTCGGCTCCCGAAGGTGCACCGTCGCGTCCCGAAGTTGCACAACGGTTCGTTTTCGATGGACGGGCCTTTCATATCCTGGGTGTCACCCACGAAGATTCCGGGCGTCGCTTCCTTGCGTGTGACGTAGAAGAGGAGCTTGTCGGATGACCTATGCCCTCTCTGAAGCGCTGCAGGTTGCAGTCTTTGAAACGCTCACCGGCGATGCCGCACTGAGTGCGATCGTCGGATCGGCGATTTTTGACGCTGAACCCGCGGGCGCGATCCCTGACATCTACGTTTCACTGGGTGTCGAAACCGTCCGTGATCGATCAACGAAATCCGGGCTGGCTGCGGCGCATGACCTTGTTGTCAGCGTCGTGACGACGGCGGCGGGTTTCAAGGAAGCCAAAGCGGCGGCAGGTATCATTTCGGACGCGTTGGTGGGGGCCAAACCTCCGCTCACGCGCGGCGGTGTGTGCGGCATCTGGTTTGTGCGCGCGCGTGCGCGACGTGTTCGGACCCAAGACACTCGGCGGATCGACCTTACTTTTCGCGTTCTCGTCGAAGACGAATAGACGACTTTTCTGGAGACAGTTTCATGGCGGCCCAAAACGGCAAAGATCTATTGATCAAACTGGACATGACCGGATCGGGTCAGTTCGAAACCATTGCGGGGCTTCGCGCCACGCGTATCAGCTTCAACGCGGAAAGCGTCGATGTCACGAGCCTGGAAAGCGAAGGCGGGTGGCGTGAACTTCTGGGTGGGGCGGGCGTTAAGTCCGCATCCATTTCGGGTTCGGGCGTCTTCAAGGACGCATCGACCGACG
The DNA here is from genome assembly GCA_964638245.1 of uncultured Rhodobacterales bacterium. Lineage (GTDB taxonomy): Bacteria > Pseudomonadota > Alphaproteobacteria > Rhodobacterales > Rhodobacteraceae > CAZWZG01. The sequence goes on along the minus strand of CAZWZG010000078.1, from coordinate 12,227 downwards.
AGCGCGCGCGCCAGATATTCTTTGACGGTGAAACGCCCGAGTTCCAGGTCATTATCCCCGGCTTTGGTATCGTCGAGGGCGCTTTCCAGGTTTCGTCCATCGAGTATGCGGGAAGCCATAACGGCGAGGCGACTTACGAGCTTTCGATGGCGTCAGCCGGCGCTCTGAGCTTTACAGCGCTCTGATGGCCAATCCTTGGAGGGGAGAGGTTCGGTTGGTGCTGAACGGGGAACCGCATGAATTGCGGCTGACCCTTGGTGCCCTGGCTGAACTTGAGGAAACCTTGCCCGATCCCAATGTGATTGCGCTTATCGAGCGCCTTGAACTGGGCGAGTTTTCGACCCGCGATGTCTTGTCGCTTATTGTCGCTGGCCTGCGTGGCGGTGGCTGGCGTGGGACAGCGAAAGACTTGCTGAGCGCGGAGATCGAAGGCGGCCCTGTTGAAGCGGCACGCGTTGCCGGGCTCCTTTTGTCGCGCGCGTTTGCCTTGCCCAGCGAGACCGATGGATCGGTTTGATTGGGCGCAGCTTATGCGGCTTGGGCTTGTGGGGCTGCGGCTTTCGCCGGAAGCCTTCTGGTCGCTCACGCCCGTCGAGCTGATGCTTCTTGCCGGGAAGGGCCAGTCGTTGAGCCCTTTGGACCGCAAAGCCTTGGAAGCGCTCGAGAGAGCGTTTCCCGATGAAGATGGAGAGTCTTGATGACAACGGATCTCGAAGACGCCGATGGGTTTGCGGACCAGGTCGATGCGCTGGCGACGTCGATGGCAGGTGCCGAGGCTGTGGCGGCTGCCTTCGAGCGGCAAATGACGGCAATGCAGGCAACGGTTGCGGATACCGAGCGCGAGGTTGGACGGCTGTCGCGGGGCATAAGTCGAGGACTTCGCAAGGCATTCGATGGCTTGATCTTTGATGGCGACAGTCTGTCGGACGCGTTGTCGTCTTTGGGCCAGTCGATGGTCAATGCGACGTACAATGCAGCGATCACGCCGGTTACGAACCACTTTGGCAGCCTTCTTGGCGCCGGTATTGAAGGAATTGTCGGAGGGCTTTTGCCGTTTGCGGACGGTGGCGCTTTCACGCAAGGGCGGGTTGTGCCTTTTGCGACCGGCGGCATTGTCGGAGGGCCGACGACATTTCCTATGCGTGGCGGAATGGGCCTTATGGGTGAAGCAGGGCCAGAGGCGATTATGCCATTGAGCCGTACAGCCGATGGCCGTCTTGGTGTTGCCGCCGAGGGTGGCCGATCGCCTGTTTCGGTCGTCATGAACATCCAGACAAATGATGCGGCAAGCTTTCAGCGCTCGCAAACGCAGATCGCGGCGCAGATGCAGCGCGCACTCGGGCGCGCGCGCACTTAACACCTAGGGGAAAACTATGGCTTTTCATGAGGTTCGGTTTCCGGCCAACCTGAGCTTTGGCTCAATCGGTGGTCCTGAGCGGCGCACCGAAGTCGTCACTCTGTCCAATGGATTTGAAGAGCGCAATACGCCCTGGGCGCATTCGCGACGTCGCTACGATGCCGGTTTTGGGATGCGCTCGCTAACAGACATTGAGACGCTGATTTCGTTTTTTGAGGCGCGGCAAGGCCAGCTAAACGCCTTCCGGTGGAAGGACTGGTCGGACTTCAAATCATCCCCAAACGACCGTGAGATTGAATTTGATGATCAGGTCATTGGGTATGGAGATGGCGAAACGACCGTTTTCCAGTTGGTGAAGACCTACCGTTCCGGAACCCAGAGCTACACGCGTCCCATTCGAAAGCCCGTACTTGGAAGCGTTCGGGTCGGCATTCAGGGTGATCTGTCGACGGACACGATCGACTATGTGCTTGATGAAGAAGCCGGAACGATCACATTCTTCTCGCCGCCCGGTGAAGGAGCGACGGTTACAGCTGGTTTCGAGTTCGATGTGCCGGTGCGTTTTGACACGGACAGCATCCAGATTTCAGTTGCGAGTTTCAAGGCCGGTGAAATCCCGACCGTGCCGATCGTGGAGATCCGCCTGTGAGCGCGGCTGAAGCGCTTTATGCGCACCTTGGTTCTGGCACGACGACAACGTGCCGGGCGTGGGATCTGCGAACCAAAGACGGGACCGTGCTTGGCTTTACTGACCATGACCTTGATTTGGCCTTCGATGGTATCGTCTTTAGGGCCGGGACCGGAATGACGGCACGCGCGTTCGAGCAATCCTCTGGCTTGTCGATTGATAACAGCGAAGCCTTGGGTGTTCTTTCCGATGGCTCAATCTCCGAAGCGGGAATCCGACAAGGTAGGTATGACGGAGCGCGTGTACGGGTCTGGCAAGTAAACTGGTCAAATCCAGATGAACGCGTTCTACGATTCACGGGAACATTTGGTGAGATAGAAAGAACTGATGGTGGCTTTCGCGCTGAATTAATGGGGCTCTCAGAAGCACTGAACAAAGAGCGCGGCCATGTTTTCCAGTCAGCTTGTTCTGCTGTGCTTGGTGACCATCGTTGTGGTTTCGATCTTGACCAGCCTGGGTACACTTTGTCGGTGCCGATTTTCGACGTGGTCGGGTCCCATAGCATGTCCTTTGAAAGTATCGGCTCGTTTGCGGCACGTTGGTTTGAGCGTGGGTTTCTGCGTGTCGAGAACGGCGCTGCGCGCGGGTTTGGCAGCATGATCAAGAACGACCGGACATCTGGCACAAAGCGGACGATTGAAACTTGGGATCAACTTCCCACGGATCTGAACGCTCTCGACCTGGTTCGACTTCAGGTTGGTTGTGACAAGTTGAGCGAGACATGTCGCCTCAAGTTCGACAACTTGGTCAATTTCCGTGGTTTTCCTACGATTCCGGGCGAAGATTGGCTCCTTACGTACCCGAAAGCGGGCGGCCAGAACGACGGCGGCAAGCTTTGAACCGTGGACAACTGGCCGTCATCGCAGCCCGGCGGTGGATTGGGACACCGTATCACCATCAGGGGAGCGTACGCGGTGTAGGAGCTGATTGCCTTGGCTTGATCCGCGGTGTTTTTGCTGAAGTCTGTGGTCGGACGCTGGAGCCCCCTGCGCCTTACTCTGAAAGCTGGGCCGAGGTGAGCCATACCGAAAAGCTGTTTGACGCTGCAAAGACAACGCTTCTCCAGAAGCAAAGTGATTTGCTTGAGCCCGGCGATGTACTTCTTTTTCGCATGAGCGAAGCTGGCGTGTGCAAGCATCTTGGAATTGTTGCCCAAGCAGGTGCTCGAGCTTCATTCATTCATGCCTATTCACGGCACGGAGTGCTCGAAAGTAGCTTGTCCCAACCCTGGCGCCGCCGTGTTGCGGCGATTTTTACCTTTCCAGAGAGGATCGTCTAATGGCGACTTTGGTCTTATCGGCGGTTGGAGCGGCCGCGGGCGCTTCTGTGGGCGGTGGTGTCTTAGGCCTATCGTCCGTTGTCATCGGTCGCGCGATTGGTGCAACCGCAGGACGACTGATTGATCAACGCATCATGGGTTCTGGGTCTCGGACGGTCGAGACGGGAAAAATCGATCGTTTCAGACTGTCCGGGTCAGCGGAGGGCACCCCGATCAAGCGGGTGTATGCGATCCAGCGGGTCGGTGGTCAGATCATCTGGGCTTCACGTTTTTTGGAGTCTTCTTCGACCAGCGGGGGCGGAAAGTCCAGCGGAGGGCAACGTACCACGGAGTACAGTTATTCGGTCAGCCTGGCTATTGGTCTTGCGGAAGGGCCAATCACCCGTGTGGGTCGTGTTTGGGCGGATGGAAGCGAAGTCGACCCAACCGATTTGAATATGCGGGTCTACCGCGGCACGGAAGCACAGGTCCCAGATCCAAAAATTGAGGCTGTTGAAGGAATGGGAACGGTTCCAGCATACCGTGGTCTTGCTTATGTGGTTTTCGAGGATCTTGAACTTGAGCAGTTTGGGAACCGTGTTCCACAGTTTAGTTTCGAGATTGTACGCGGACATGCGGACGGGCTCGACAAGTCAGGCGATCTGGCAGCATCTGTCAACGCCGTAGCGCTTGTTCCTGGAACTGGCGAGTATGCATTGGCCACCACGCCATTGTACTATGATGACGGTTTGGGTGTCTCTCGCACGGCAAACGTGCACACCGCAGGTGGGCGTACCGACCTTTCGGTTTCATTGGATGCTTTGGTTGAAGAACTACCGGGTTGTGGAGCCGCGTCGCTGGTTGTCTCGTGGTTTGGTGACGACTTGCGTTGCGGCGACTGTCGTATTGAACCGAAAGTCGAGCAAAACGAAAAAGATGCTTCTGGAATGGCATGGCGTGCTGGTGGCTTAGCGAGATCTGACGCTGCGCTCGTCCCAAAGCTGGATGGCCGATCTGTCTATGGTGGCACTCCCGCAGATGCCTCGGTGATTGAAGCCATTCAGTCGATGCACGCCCGAGGCCTTGGCGTCATGTTTTATCCATTTGTTTTGATGGATCAACTTGAGACCAACACCCTTGAGGACCCTTGGACAGGTGAGGCCTCGCAACCCGCACTACCTTGGCGTGGGCGTATCACGACATCAATTGCTCCAGGCCGGCCCGGCACGCCAGACAAAACACCACTGGCTGAAACGGAAGTTGCGGCATTCTTTGGCGATGCACAGGCGTCGGACTTTGAGGTGCAAGATGGGGTTGTCAGCTATTCGGGGCCGGACGAGCATTCATATCGGCGGTTCATTCTGCATTACGCCCATCTTTGTTCAGCGGCAGGAGGTGTAGATGCATTTTGTGTTGGTTCAGAGTTGCGATCCTTGACGCAGATCCGAAGCTCGCAGAGTTCGTTTCCTGCAGTTCAGCAACTTCGGCTTCTGGCAGCGGACGTGAAAGCGATCCTAGGATCAGAAACGAAGGTCAGCTACGCAGCTGATTGGTCGGAGTATTTTGGGTACCAACCACAAGACGGAAGCGGTGACGTTTACTTTCACCTTGATGATTTCTGGGCTGACCCCAACGTCGACTTCATTGGCATTGATAACTACATGCCTCTTTCAGATTGGCGTGGAACGCCTGGTGAAGCAGATACTTCCTTTGGGTCGATCTACAACATCGAATATCTGAAGTCGAATGTGGCAGGCGGCGAGGGTTTTGATTGGTTTTACCACGCACCCGAGGCAGCTGCGATCCAACTTCGAACTCCCATAGAAGATGGTGCCTACGGCGAGGACTGGATTTTTCGTTATAAAGATCTTCGATCCTGGTGGTCGAATGCCCACCACAACAGACCCTTGGGCAACCGGGAGACTGTGCCGACCGCATGGGCACCGGAGAGCAAACCGATTTGGTTCACGGAACTTGGGGCTGCAGCAGTGGACAAGTCCAGCAATCAGCCAAATAAGTTCTATGATCCCAAGAGTTCTGAGTCCGCTTTTCCGAAGTATTCAAGTGGTCAGCGAGACGATTTAATACAGATGCAGTTTCTGCGTGCACATGCTGAACATTGGTCTGACGAAGCGAACAATCCAATCTCTATCACTTACGGCGGACCAATGGTTGACGTCGACAAGACGTTTATCTGGGCCTGGGACGCTCGCCCATTCCCTGCCTTTCCAGGGCAAGTTGAGGCTTGGTCAGACGCTCCAAACTATGAGTTTGGACATTGGCTCAACGGTCGATCAACGGCCCGATCACTGGCGTCGATTGTCGCAGAAATCTGTGAACGTTCCGAGTTCTTTGAATACGACGTTGAAGGGCTTTATGGGCTCGTTCGAGGTTATGTGACTGACCGTCCGGCTTCAGCACGCGAAGAAATCCAGCCTCTTATGCTTACGTTTGGGTTCGATGCATCCGAACGTGGTGACAGGATCGTTTTTGCAAACCGGCCGTCGCTTGAGTCCAAGGGAATAGATCCGACAAGCGTAGCAGTACTCGAAGAAACTGAGGGGACAGTTCAGCGTATTCGTCTTGAACAAGCTGAAATTTCCGGGCGCGTTCGTTTAAGCTATATTCAAGCAAATGGCGCTTTTGGACTTGGTGCAGTCGAAGCCGTCTTGCCTGATGAGATAAGCTACGGGATCGCCGAAACTGAATTTCCTATCGTCCTTACGGCGAGCGAAGCTCAGGCTGTAGTCGAGAGGTGGCTCACGGAGGCGCGTGTCGGACGTGACAAAATCAAGTTCGCTCTTCCGCAGTCTGCGGGCGAACTTCATCCAGCGGACACTGTCGACCTTGGGGACGGTCAAACTTATCGTATAGATCGTGTCACACGTGGCGAGGCGATTTTGCTGGAAGGCACGCGGGTCGAAAAGAGCGTGTATGTGCCAAGTGATGCCATCACAACGACGGTGAGCAGCGAGATCTTTATTCCTCCGCTTCCGGTTTTGCCGATCTTTTTGGATCTGCCATTGATCACGGGTGACGAGGATCCCTTGTCGCCTGCCATTGCCGTCACGGCGGATCCATGGCCCGGGCGCGTGACGGTTTACGCGGAGGCCGCCAATCAGGGCTATGACCTTGTTGCTGAGGTCGCAGAGGCGGCCATTGTCGGAGAAACACTGTCTGACTTGGACTACGCAGTGCCTCACCGCTGGGATCGGGGCGCGCCGCTTCGAGTGCGTGTGTCCGGCGGGACGCTAGCATCCGTCGAGGCGAGCTCGGTTCTCGCCGGGGCGAACCTGGCCGCTTTGGGTGTCGATGGCACTGACACGTGGGAAGTGTTTCAGTTCGCGACTGCGGACCTTGTGGATGCAAACACGTTTGATCTTTCGATGCGCCTGCGTGGTCAGTTTGGTACCGAGAAAGACATCGCTACGCCGTGGCCCGCCGGCACGCGTTTTGTCCTGCTCAACACCGCACTGAAAGAAGTGCCGCTTGGCCCCAATCTTCGTGGGATAGCGCGTGACTACAGGATTGGGTCGGCGTCGCGGCCTTGGGATGATCAGTCCTATGTTTCTACGCAGCTTGCCTTCAACGGGGCAGGATTACGGCCGTATGCACCGGTGCATGCGCGGGCCTTTGCCGAGGACAATGGCAACATCGCAGTATCTTGGATCCGGAGAAGTCGGCTTGATGGTGATCAGTGGAGTGACGTGTCTGTTCCGCTGAACGAAGCCTATGAGGCCTATTTGCTGCGCGTTCTCGTCGGTTCTTCGGTTGTTCGCGAGGAAACTGTTGCCAGCCCGTCGTGGGTCTACGGCGCCGCGGAGCAAGTCAGCGACGGGGCTTCGGGCGCTGTCACAATCGCAATTGCCCAAATTTCGGACCGGTTCGGTCCTGGTCCCTTTGCAGAGGTTCAAATCAATGTCTAACACAGCACGCCTTGCCCTGCCTTTGGTGGCTGCGGCGCAATCGCAAAAGCACGTTACGGTGAATGAGGCTTTCGAGCGGATTGATGCGTTGGTCCAACTGTCCCTTAAGTCGGTTTCCGAAACGACGCCTCCGGGTGCGCCAAGCGACGGCGATGTCTATGCGGTGCCCACAGGAGCCGTGAACGCTTGGAGTTCACAGGACGGAAAACTTGCAGTCTTTTTGAATGGCGGTTGGTCCTTTTTGGACGCAAAAATTGGCTGGTCGGGTTGGATTGAAGATCAAGGCGCGCCGGCGACTTTTACGGGATCGCAATGGACGGTTGGTGCCCAAGGGCTCAGCCAGAATGGCGCAACTTTTGCGTTGGAAACGTTTGAAACGGATGTCGTGGTTTCGGCTGGATCGACGTTTGCCACAACCCCATTGTTGCCCGCCTATGCATGTGTCTTTGCGCTGACAGGGGTTGTGACATCCGCAATCACCGGGTCGCTGTCATCATGGTCGATTGGCGTCACGGGTTCCGCGGATCGCTATGGGTCGGGCTTGGGATTGTCGCAAGGGTCCTGGTTTCGCGGCGTCACAGGAAGCCCGCAGACCTACTATTCTGACGCGGCATTGCTTTTGACGGCCGATGGTGGCGATTTCGCGGGCGGAACTGTGCGCGTTGCGGTTCATTTTGCGAGCTTTTCATTGCCTTCAGTGTGATGCACGCCTGTTGACGTTTGTGTTCCTTGCGGATCAAAGGCTTGACTTCGTTTGGGGCCGGCAGCAGGTAAAGATCATGGCACAACGACAGACCACTTATGCAACGGTTGATCCCGTCTGGACGCGCATCCGCGATGAGGCAGAGCGCGCCGTTGCCGATGAGCCGCTTCTGGGCGGCATGGTGCACCAAAGCATCCTACATCACGCTACGCTTGAGCGTGCGTTGTCTTATCGGGTTTCGGTGAAGCTGGCGTCCGGCGAAATGTCGGAACAGATTTTGCGCGAGATCACGGACGAGGTCCTTGCCGCAGTGCCTGAGATTGCAACGTCAGCACGCGCTGACATTGTGGCTGTCTTTGAGCGTGATCCGGCCTGCCATCGGTTCATGCAACCGCTTCTCTACTTCAAGGGATTTCAGGCGATCCAAGCGTATCGGATCGGCCATGCTCTTTGGAAACAAGGGCGCAAGGACCTGTCCTACTTCATTCAGGCGCGGGTTTCAGAAGTCTTTGGCATCGATATTCACCCTGCGGCGACGGTGGGCAAAGGTCTGATGATCGACCATGCGCATTCTATTGTCATTGGTGAGACGGCGGTCGTTGGCGACAACGTTTCTATGTTGCATTCGGTGACGTTGGGCGGAACTGGCAAGACGGATGGTGATCGCCATCCAAAGATCGGCAATGGGGTCCTGATCGGGGCTGGGGCGAAGGTTCTTGGCAACATTACCGTCGGGGATTGTAGCCGTATTGCAGCAGGCTCCGTCGTTTTGGCCGATGTTCCGGCCTGCAAAACGGTCGCTGGCGTCCCTGCGAAATTGGTAGGCGAGGCGGGCTGTGATCAGCCCGCGCTCAGCATGGATCAAATCCTGAATGGATTGACCTGAGCCGCGAGGCTCAGGCTAGCATTCCAATCGGATTTTCGAGGTTGTCCTTGATGGCTGTCAGAAGCTCTGCGCCAAGGGCCCCGTCAATCACCCGGTGATCGACAGAGAGCGTGACGCTCATCACGGTGGCGACGCCGAGGTTGCCTTCGTCATCGACAACGGGCTGTTTTTTACCCGCACCAACGGCAAGAATTGCCGCATGGGGTGGGTTGATCACAGCGTCGAAGTTGTCGATCCCGAACATTCCCAAGTTTGAAATTGCGAACGAACCGCCCTGGTACTCATGCGGTGCCAGCTTTCGGTCACGTGCGCGACCCGCAAGGTCTTTCATTTCGCCTGACAATGCCGAAAGCGACTTCATGTCGGCGTCGCGCAACACGGGCGTGAACAGGCCGCCTTCGATGGCGACGGCGACGGCCACATCTGATGGCTTCAGCTGGAACACCCGATCGCCTGCCCAAACGGCGTTGGCGGTCGGGACCTGCTGCAGCGCAACGGCGCAGGCCTTGATGATGAAGTCATTCACGGACAGCTTTACGCCGCGCCCTTCGAGTTCCTTGTTCAACTGACTGCGGAACTTGAGAAGGCTATCGAGCTGAATATCCCGGCGCAGATAGAAGTGCGGGATGGACTGTTTGGCTTCGGTCAGGCGTGCGGCGATCGTCTTGCGCATGCCATCGAGTGGGACTTCTTCGTATTCGCGGTCGGCGTACATTTTCGCCACGGCGTCTGCTGATGGCCCTTGCGCTGCTGCTGCAGGCGCGGGGGCTGCTGCGGCGGCCTTGGGCGCTGCTAGGGTCGCGGGGCTGGCTGTCGCGTTTTCGACATCGGCCTTTACGATCCGCCCGTGCGGCCCGGATCCTTTGATCTGTGCCAGATCGAGGCCTTTGTCGGCAGCAATGCGTTTGGCGAGAGGGGACGCAAAGATCCGATCCCCGCTTGCCGATGCTGGCGCAGCTGCTGGTGCTGGAGCGGCAGGCGCGGATGCAGCCGGTTCCGGCGCAGCGGCAGGTGCGGATGCCTCGGCAGGTTTTGAAGCGGGCGCCGATCCAATGTCGTCTGCGCTTTCTCCGTCTTCAAGCAAGACGGCGATCGGTGTGTTGACCGCAACACCTTCCGTCCCCTCATCGACCAGAAGCTTTCCAACGACGCCCTCGTCGACGGCTTCGAATTCCATCGTGGCCTTGTCAGTTTCGATCTCGGCGAGCAGGTCGCCTGATGATACGGTATCCCCTTCTTTCACCAGCCATTTGGCCAGCGTGCCCTCTTCCATGGTGGGGCTAAGTGCGGGCATCAGGATTTCGGTCGGCATCTATTTGTCCTCCGCCAATTCTATCTTGTCGAAGGGCGCTTTTGCGGGAGCGCCATTCGCCTTGGCCAGCACGGCCTTTTCAATCTTCGATTTCTGGTCTGCGATCCATTCGTAGGCCGCCTCATGGCTGAGCTTTGTCGGGGCCATGAGTGACTCGGGCACCCATGCTGTCACGCGGCCCTGCGCGGCATCTACTGCCACGCGATAGGCCTCGCGACTGGGATCTCGACCAAGAACGCGCATCTTAGCGATACGTCACGGCCTTCACCGCATCCACGATCTCGGGCACTGTGATCAGTGCCAGTTTCTCGAGGTTTGCGGCATAGGGCATCGGGACGTCCTTGCCCGTGCAATTGATCACGGGCGCGTCGAGGTAGTCGAACGCCTGCTGCATCAGCACGGCAGAGATGTGGTTGCCGATCGAGGCAACGGGCCAGCCTTCTTCCACAGTCACGCAGCGGTTTGTTTTCTTTACCGACTCGATGACCGTCCCGGTGTCCATCGGTCGCAGCGAGCGAAGGTCGATAACCTCAGCGTCGATCCCGCTTTCTGCCAGCGCGTCCGCGGCGGCAAGCGCATGGCTCATCCCGATGCCAAAGCTGACGATTGTGACGTCGTTGCCGGGGCGGGCGATTTTTGCTTTGCCGATCGGAACCGTGAAGTCGTCCATGACGGGGACGTCAAAGCTGCGCCCATACAGGATCTCGTTCTCTAGGAAGACAACCGGGTTCGGGTCGCGGATGGCTGATTTCAGCAAGCCTTTTGCGTCGGCTGCCGAGTAGGGCTGAACAACCTTGAGGCCCGGTACTTGGGCATACCAAGCGGCATAGTCTTGGCTGTGCTGAGCGGCCACACGCGCAGCGGCGCCATTGGGGCCGCGGAACACGATAGGTGACCCCATCTGTCCGCCTGACATATAAAGCGTCTTGGCTGCCGAGTTGATAATGTGGTCAATGGCTTGCATGGCGAAGTTGAACGTCATGAATTCAACGATCGGGCGCAGGCCGCCCCACGATGCACCCACTCCAAGACCGGCAAAGCCATGTTCCGTGATGGGCGTGTCGATAACGCGCTTGGCGCCAAATTCGTCCAGAAGACCTTGGCTGATCTTGTAGGCGCCCTGGTACTCGGCCACCTCTTCACCCATCAGGAACACGGTTTCGTCGGACCGCATTTCTTCGGCCATCGCGTCGCGGAGCGCTTCGCGAACCGTGGTCGACTTCATTTCCGTGCCTTCGGGAATTTCCGTGTCGGTCAGGGGGGCGGCCTTTGGTGCTGCAGCGACGGGTGCGGGCGCGGCTTCGGCTGCGGGTGCTTCTGCTGCGGCCGCCGGCGCGGATGCGCCTTCTGCGGGTACGTCTTCGCCTTCCTCGACCATGATCGCGATCGGCGTGTTCACAGCGACGCCTTCGGTGCCTTCGCTGACGAGGATCTTGCCCATCACGCCTTCATCGACCGCCTCGAATTCCATTGTGGCCTTGTCGGTTTCTATCTCGGCCAGAATGTCGCCAGAGGAAATGGTGTCGCCTTCCTTGACCAGCCATTTGGCCAGTGTGCCTTCTTCCATCGTCGGAGAGAGGGCGGGCATAAGTACTTCGGTTGCCATGTCTTTTCTCCCTTACGCGTCTGCGAGATTCTGAGGGGCTTCGCCTTCGACCAGAATGTCGGTCCAGAGCTCTTTTGGATCCGGCTCGGGGCTTTCGCGTGAAAATTCGGCGGCGTCATTGACGATGCTCTTGATCTCTTTATCGATCTCTTTGAGTTCGTCTTCTGTCGCCATTTTGCCCTCAAGAAGGGCCTTGCGGACCTGCTCGATGGCGTCGCGTTCGTCGCGCATTTTCTGCACTTCGTCGCGGGTCCGGTATTTTGCGGGGTCCGACATCGAGTGGCCGCGATAGCGGTATGTCTTCACTTCGAGGATGTAGGGGCCTTTGCCTTCGCGGCAGTGTTTGACGGCCTTTTCCCCGGCGGCTTTGACCGCAAGGACGTCCATGCCGTCAACTTCTTCGCCTGGGATGCCGTAAGCTGCACCGCGTTCCCAAAGCGAAGGCGACTTTGTCGACCGCTGAACGCTCGTGCCCATGGCATAGTGGTTGT
>CAZWZG010000077.1:0-14073 GCA_964638245.1 uncultured Rhodobacterales bacterium | reverse complement strand
GTTCTTCTTTGTGCGCGTCGATCAGGCGGGCACGATCACTAAGCGCCACTCGGCCACCCAGCTTCAGTTTGCCCGCTACGGCGGCGCCTGCCCCCTGTGGAACGTCCACCGCGCCTTCGAAACGCCAGGCCGGTTCCTACGCCAGTTGGCCGAAACCCCCGACGGCGCGCGCTATTTTTGCCTCGCCCGCGACGTGTCCAAGCCGGGCGGCGCGTTCCATGCCCCTACGCGGCGCTATGCGATTGCGTTGGGCTGTAGCGTCGAGCACGCGACCGCCCTTGTCTATGCGGATGGGATGGCCCTGAAAGAGGAAAGCGCGTTCGAGCCCATTGGGATTTCCTGCCGGATTTGTACGCGGCGGGGGTGCCATCAGAGGTCGGTGCCGCCGTTGGAGAAGGCGCTGGCGATCAGTCATGATGAGCGGGGGGTGCTGCCGTATCGGATTGCGGATTAGCTGAGATTTCGCCAGCGCTGCTCCACGACAGAGTTCGACTCAAGCAAACTCATTCTCGGCTTTTCTGCGCTTCGAAGTCGCGCCAGACGTTCATGCGGCCTTTTTGCCGCGCATCCGCCAACCACAATTTGCGCCGTACGTTCTGAGTTTCTAGTTGGCTATAGCGACCGTTCGAGTATTTTGGCCAATCAATAGCGAGCCCTTCTGCAACCATTTCCGCTGAGAGGTCCCTTCCATCTGGCAGGAAACACCTGGCAACGGTCCGCCCATAGTGATCCACATTCGTTATCTCCGCACGGATGACCTGACCCTTGCAGAGTCTGTGCAGGGCCCATTTCGCCTTCTTGCCGTATGGATGCTCGAGCTCAGGCGCATCGATCCCAAATAGTCTGATCTGTGTTCCCTTTATTGTTATAGTATCGCCGTCCGTAATATATACGGCGCCAACAAGGACTTGCGGACGAGACAGCTGCCGCGCAGATTTCGCATCAAACTGTCCAGAGCGGTCTGCTGAAGTTCCAGCCGTAGCCCTCATTGAATGCTTCGCTCGAGGGTGCTCTCTGTTGCTGTCGTCGCTGCCCCGGAGTGTCGCAACCGCGAGGCCAACAATGGCAATCAGAAATATAGCTGCGAGGAATGTTTCCAAAACGCACTTCCAAACGCCCCACTTCATCGGTGTAGCGTCTCAAGGTGTTGAAACTGTGACGGCTCTTGGGTTCCGAGACTTGTCGCCCTTCAAAGCGGCGAAACTTCCCCCACCGCCCCCGCAATCATCTCCAAACACGCAGCGCTCGAAAACCGGTGATCTGCGCCTTTCACGAAGATCAACTGAATATCCTCTCCGTCAGCATGCTCTAAAATCCGCAAGGGCACGGACATCAGAACGTCCTTGTCCCCCGTTCCGTGCAACAGCCGGACCGGGAATGGGAGGGGTAATGGGTCACGCAGGACAAGCCGCTCGCGGCCCTCTTCGATCAGGCGTTGGGTTATGATGTACGGTTCGTCGCTGTAGTCGTTTTCACGCTCAATCCGTCCGTTACGGGTCAGAGCGATGCGTTCGTCATCTGAAAAGCTTTCGTAGAATGCGTCTTCGGTGAAATCCGGCGCAGCGGCGATACCGACGAGGCCGGCGACTCGTTCGGGCATGGCGCGCGCGATCAGGAGCGCGATCCAGCCGCCCATGGAGGAGCCGACGATCACTTGGGGCCCCGAAGTCACCGCTTTGATCACCTCGGCGGCGTCCTCGAACCAATCCCCGATCGCGCCGTCCAGAAAATCGCCGGAAGACTTGCCGTGGCCCGAGTAGTCGAGGCGCAGGAAGGCCCTGCCCTCTTTCTTCGCCCAGTCCTCGAGGTAGACCGCCTTGGTGCCATCCATGTCCGAGCGAAAACCGCCAAGGAAGACGATGCCCGGGGCGTCGCCGGGCGTGAAATGATAGGCGATTCGACGTCCCTGCGGGGTCTCGAGATACGATGGTTCCATGCCCGGCCTCCGGATGCGTGCTGAATTTTCCTGTCCTACCAGAGCGTTGCACGATTTGTCACGTGACCCTATTGTCACGTGACTGTTTACTCACCTATAAGCGGTTTATGGATGCGATTTTCAAGGCTCTCAACGATGCGGTCCGCCGCGAAATCCTCGACTGCCTGCGCGAGGACGACGGACAATCGCTGGCCGATCTCGAAGCCCGTTTCGAGATGACGCGGTTCGGCGTGATGAAGCATTTGAAGGTGTTGGAGGACGCAAACCTGATCACCACGCGCAAGGCGGGGCGGTTCAAGTACCACTACCTGAATGCCCTGCCCCTTCAGGAAGCGATCGATCGCTGGATCGATCCGTTCCGGGCCAAACCCGCTGCGCGCGCGGTGATCGATCTTAAATCCAAACTAGAAGGAACCGCCCAAATGCCTTTGGACACAAAACCCGATTTCGTCATGCAGACCTTTATCCGCTGCACAAAAGACGCCCTGTGGGATGCGCTCACAAACCCTGATCAGGTGATTCATTACCACTTCATGGCCACCAGCGCGAAAGGCCACCTGACCGATGAAGGCCAAGCGACGTATTACGCCGGTCCAGCTGAAATGCTTGTGATCAAGACCTTGTCCTCCAACCCCAAAGATCGCCTCGAAATGGGGTTCGAACCGAAATGGGCGCCAGACATGGCCGCCTCACGCTGCGTCTATGTCATCGCCGAGGAAGGCCCGAACTGTAGCCTGACGATCGAGCACTATGACATCCCCGCCGGTCAAGAAGGCGTGGCCGATGGTTGGGCGCGCCTTGCGGCAGGCCTCAAGACCTATCTTGAAACCGGGCAGCCGTCCCGCTTTGGCATGGAGCAGAGCCAATGAGCATCGAACTGACCTATCTCGTCTTCACTGCGCTTCTGGCCGCGTCGCTTTGGATCCCGTTCATCGTGGGGGTCAACATGATCCCCGCTGATGGCCCGCCCGATTTTTCGCGCCCGCCCGACCTGTCGCGCATGCCAGCATGGGTGCATCGCGCCCATCGCGCCCATCTCAATATGATCGAGACGATTGTGCCTTTTGCAGCAGTGGTGCTGATTGCCCATGTGGCCGAAGTATCGACCACGGTGACAGTCGCTGCTGCGATCGCCTTCTTCTGGCTGCGCGTGGCGCATGCGGTGGGCATGATCTCAGGGCTCGCCGGGTTTCCCGTGCGCCCGATCATCTTCACAGCCTCCTGGGCCTGTACAGTCGCGATAGGTGTTGCTGTTCTGCTGACCTAGATGCCTCCGGCGAGAGTATTTTACCAAGAAGAAGGGACCTCGCGTTGACAAGCGCGGGGTCTCGCGGCATCTGGGTCGCACACATACCCGCAACCGGGCGTTCCGTGGGCGCCAAACTGACGAGGAGACCGGCCGATGGCCCAGATTTCCCTTACCTTTCCTGACGGCAATTCGCGTGACTTCGAGGCTGGCGTGACCGCTGCTGAAGTTGCGTCGAGCATTTCGACCTCGCTAGGCAAGAAAGCCATCTCTGCCACAGTTGCTGGTGAGCATTGGGACTTGGCTTGGCCCATCGAGGCGGATGCTGAGATCGCCATCCACACCATGCAGGATGACGAACAGGCGCTGGAGCTGATCCGCCACGACCTGGCGCATATCATGGCGCGCGCCGTGCAAGAGATCTGGCCCGAGGTGCAGGTCACCATTGGGCCCGTCATCAAGAACGGCTGGTATTACGACTTTGACCGGGCCGAGCCGTTTACGCCCGAGGATCTGGGTCAGATCGAAGCCAAGATGAAAGAGATCATCAACGCGCGCGATCCCGTGAAGACCGAGGTTTGGAGCCGCGAAGACGCGATCCTGCATTATAAGAAGTCCCACGAGCCCTACAAAGTCGAACTCGTCGAGGCGATCCCGGAAGGCGAGAACATCCGGATGTACTGGCATGGGGACTGGCAGGATCTGTGCCGTGGACCTCACCTCCAGCACACCGGGCAGGTGCCCGCGGATGCCTTCAAGCTGATGAGCGTCGCAGGCGCCTATTGGCGCGGCGACAGCGACCGCCCGATGCTCCAGCGGATTTATGGTGTCGCGTTCAAGAACCGCAACGACCTCAAAGCGCACCTCACTTTCCTCGAGGAGGCCGAAAAACGCGACCACCGCCGCTTGGGCCGCGAGATGGAACTGTTCCACTTTCAGGAAGAAGCGCCCGGCATGGTGTTCTGGCATCCCAATGGCTGGACCATTTACCGCGCGCTTGAAGACTACATGCGGCGCAAGCTGGCCAAGGCCGGCTATCGCGAAATCAAGACGCCCCAGGTCGTGGACCGCAAGCTTTGGGAAGCGTCCGGTCACTGGGACAAGTACCGTGAGAACATGTACATCACGGAGATCGACGAAGAGCATGCGAACGAAAAGCGCGTGAATGCACTGAAGCCGATGAACTGTCCGTGCCATGTGCAGGTCTTCAATCAGGGTCTGAAATCGTACCGCGACCTGCCGATGCGCATGGCCGAATTCGGCTCGTGCCACCGTTACGAGGCCCATGGCGCGCTCCATGGGCTGATGCGGGTGCGCGGGTTTACCCAAGACGATGCGCATATCTTCTGCACCGAGGACCAGATCGAGGAAGAATGCGCGAAGTTCATCGAGCTCTTGTCCGACATCTACCGCGACACCGGGTTCCCGGAATTCGATATCAAGTTCTCGACTCGGCCCGAGGTCCGCGTTGGATCGGATGAAGTTTGGGATAAGGCGGAGGGCGCTCTGGAAAAGGCGATCCTGTCTGTGCGCAACGATTTCGAGCTCGATCCGGGCGAAGGCGCCTTCTACGGGCCAAAGCTGGACTTCAAGTTAACCGATGCGATCGGTCGTGAGTGGCAATGCGGCACGTTCCAGGCCGATTTCAACCTGCCAGAGCGGCTGGACGCCAATTACATCGGTCAGGATGGGGAAAAGCACCGCCCCGTAATGCTCCACCGCGCGATCCTTGGCTCGTTCGAGCGCTTCATCGGGATCATGATCGAAAACTACTCGGGCAAGTTGCCGTTTTGGCTGGCGCCGCGCCAGGTTGTTGTGGCCTCGATCATCTCGGATGCCGATGACTACGTGCAAGAGGTCGTCCAGACGCTGCTGGATGCAGGGATTCGGGCCGAAGCCGACATCCGGAACGAGAAAATTAACTACAAGGTCCGCGAGCATTCTGTTTCAAAAGTGCCCGTGATCCTCGCAATCGGCGGTCGTGAGGTCGAAGAACGGACGGTTACGGTCCGGCGTTTGGGCGAAAAACAGACGGCGGTCGCAAGCCTTGACGCGATCGTGAGCGATCTTACGAAAGAAGCGCTACCGCCAGACCTCGCCGAATAAGCGTCCTTCCAACAAACACTGGTGGATTGCGGCGTCCTGCCGCACCACCCGCAAAAAATGCAGTCTTTTCAAATCACAGGCGTGTTATGTTTCGTAACCTGACATGCTCGTGGGACACGTGCCCGTGACTGGAATGTGAACCCGATAGTCACTTTCTTTGGCCACACATCGCAAACGCGATTGGGACCATTCAAAAGGGATTATCCAAATGTCGAACACCACGAAAACTCTCGCTGTTGCTGGCGCCGTTGCCGCTGCTCTTGCCACTCAGATCGCGACGCCGTCGCACGCTATGGAAAAAGAGAAATGCTTCGGTGTTTCGCTGGCTGGCGAAAACGACTGCGCCGCTGGCCCAGGCACGACCTGCTCGGGCACATCGACTGTCGACTACCAGGGCAACGCATGGACGCTGGTTGATGCAGGCACCTGCGCGGACATCGAACTGCCGGCTATGGCAGACGGCAAAGCACGCATGGGCTCGCTCGAAGCTCTTGAGCGTGACCTGCCGGCATAAGTCGATCTTCGGTCCGGTCCCAAACAGGGGCCGGACCACCCCATTCTGCAAGGAGACCCGAGATGTTTGATGCCGTACATGACCCCGAATTGCCGCTTGGCGCCGGCGTCGGCTACAAGCCCCAGCATTTCGCCGAGATCCTTGAAAACGCCGGGCCGGTTGAATGGCTAGAGATCCATGCAGAAAACTACATGGGCGATGGCGGCAGGCCGCTGGCGCAACTGCGCCACCTAGCCGAACGATTTCCAATTTCCGTGCATGGCGTTGGCCTGTCGATCGGTGGCGAGAAGCCACTTGATCCGGACCACCTTGCACGCCTCAAACACCTCGTGGACTGGCTGAACCCGGCTAGTTTTTCTGAACATCTGGCTTGGTCGACCCATGACATGGGCTTTCTGAACGACCTGCTTCCCCTGCCCTATACGATGGAGACGCTGGCCCGCGTGGCAGAGCATATCGATCAGGTGCAGGACGTGCTGGGGCGGCGAATGCTTCTTGAGAACCCGTCGAACTACCTTGCCTTCGCTGAGAGCGAGATGAGCGAGATTGATTTCCTGCGTGAGCTGACGCGGCGCACGGGCTGTGGCCTTCTTCTGGACGTGAACAACGTCTTTGTTTCGGCCACGAACCTTCAGATGGATGCGCGCGCCTATGTGGACGCCTTCCCGCTGGACGCCGTGGGTGAAATCCACCTTGGCGGCCATGATGAGGACGAAGACGACCAAGGCGCGCCGCTTTTGATCGACAGCCACGGTGCCGAAGTCGCAGACCCCGTCTGGACGCTCTATGCACACACATTGGCTAAGGGCGGTCCGCGTCCAACGCTGATCGAGTGGGACAATGACGTGCCCGAGTGGGCGGTTCTGTCCGAAGAAGCCGCGCGCGCCTCGTCCATTCTGGCCGAGGCCTGATCGATGACACCCTTCGCCGAAGCCATCCTCAACCCCGAGCGGCCTGCACCCGTCGGCCTTGTGGGGCCAGATGGACAGCAAACTTCGAAGCGGTTCGACGTCTATCGCAACAACGTCACCGTCAGCCTGCGCGAGGCGTTGGCCGTTGGGTTCCCGGCCGTGGCCAAGCTTCTGGGCGAAGAGAACTTCAACGGACTGGCGACGGCGTTCTTGCGCCAAACTCCGCCCTCCTCGCCCCTGCTGATGCACTACGGCAAGGGCTTTCCGGAGTTCCTTGAAAGCATCGAAGCGCTCGCCAAGTTTCCGTACCTCGGCGACGTGGCCCGCCTCGAACTGGGCATGCGCGAAAGCTATCACGCCGCGGATGCGACACCGCTCGATCCGGCGCGCCTTGGGGCGATGGCACCTGAGGCTCTCAATGCAGCGTCCTTCGGCTTTGCCCCATCAGTGCGCCTCATCCGCTCGGATTGGCCCATCGTGTCGATCTGGGCTTTCAATATGCGCGGAGCGGAGAAACCGCAGATGCGCGCCGAAGCCGCGTTGATCCTACGCGCCGAGTATGACCCCGAGCCGCACGCTCTCGACCCCGCCTCTGCGGCAGCTCTGGCCGCGCTGATGGCGGGCGCCTCTTTGGGCGACGCGCTTGAGGCCGGAACGGCCGTTGAGGCGAACTATGACATTGGCCCGCTTCTGGGCCTGCTTCTTTCGCAAAATGCACTGACTGATCTGGAGGACCGCACATGAGCCGTCTTGTTTCTACATACCTCGGCGTCGCGCGCGGCCTGGACCGCTTTGGGGACGCGCTGTTCCCCACATTGGCGCGCCTTCTCTTTGTCGCGGTGCTGTTTGGCTACTACTGGAATTCGGCCAAGACCAAGCTGGGTGACGGGTTCTTTGGGTTCCTCATCCCATCGGACGGCGCCTATATCCAGATTTTCCCGCGCTTCATCGAAAGCGTCGGCTATGACTTTTCACAGTTGGGCGTGTTCCATTGGGCGGTCGTGGTCGCTGGGACCTGGGCCGAATTCATCCTGCCAGTGCTGATCGCGATTGGCCTTGCCACGCGGTTCGCGGCCCTCGGCATGATCGGCTTTATCTTCGTGCAAAGCTGGGTCGATGTGGTCGGCCATGGCCTTGGAGAGACGGATATCGGCGGCTGGTTTGACCGTTTGCCTTCGGCGCTGATCCTTGACCAGCGCGCGTTCTGGGTCTTTGCACTGATCGTGCTGGTCGTTCGCGGTGCGGGGCCGATTTCTGTCGATTGGATCGTCTCTAAAAGTGGCTTTTGGGCTCGTCAGGACGCCCCGCAGCCAGCGCAAGGATAGCCGCAAGTCCGCACATTCCGAGCGGGAACATCGTGAACGGATTGAAGCCAAAAGCCCCATAAATCAACGCTGTAGCGATGACCAAAAGGATGCCCGCGATGAGCGCGCGGGAGGGGGCCATGGCGGCGCCGGCGATGGCGAAGATGGGGGCGAGGAAGCTGGCGATTCGGATCGTCTGGGGATCGCTGAAGTCCGCGAAGGGGACTTCATAGTTAGCTTGGAGTTCGGTCCAGCCGTAGCTGAAAAACCCGATGATCATGGCGATCACGCCGCCCAGAATTCCCAAGACAAGTGCTGCGTTGCGCATGGTTCCACCTCTTACCCTTTAAGACGTCACATAAGGGCGTTTTCAGCCGGTGCCAAGCAGGGCCGCTTTTGTCGTTGCGTTCCAGCCAAGGTAGGGCCCACCCGGCGCTTCGATCACGGGGCGCTTCATGAGGGTCGGGTTTTCGAGCAGAAGGTCGATTGGATCGCGAGCGCGCTCGGCCTCAGACAGGCCCTGCCACGTGGTTGAACGGCGATTGACCAGATCGTCGCCAAAGCGCTCAAAATAGCGGACAATGTCAACTTTCTCCAAGGGGTGCGAACGTATGTCGCGCAGGCTGGCGTTTGGTAGCTCTTTCAAGGCCTTACGGCAGGTGTCGCAAGCCTTGAGGCCTAAAATGACGGGGTCGCTCACGGGGGTCTCGCTCTGGCGTTACTGGACTTCTGAATCTGGACTCCCATCTTTTATGGTAGACGACAGCGTTCGTCCATGGGCGCCAAGGCCCATGAAGCAAGACCCCCATCGGCGATGGGGGAAGGCGAGAAGGAGGGGCTTATGCCCACTGGAACTGTGAAGTGGTTCAACACCACGAAAGGGTACGGTTTTATCGCACCCGACGAAGGCGGCAAGGATGTGTTCGTGCATATTTCAGCCGTGGAACAGGCCGGACTAACTGGCCTGGCCGACGATCAAAAGGTCGAGTTCGAACTGAGTGAGGGCCGCGACGGCCGTCAAATGG
This sequence comes from uncultured Rhodobacterales bacterium, assembly GCA_964638245.1. Classification (GTDB taxonomy): domain Bacteria; phylum Pseudomonadota; class Alphaproteobacteria; order Rhodobacterales; family Rhodobacteraceae; genus CAZWZG01. The sequence continues at coordinate 5,031 of CAZWZG010000077.1, read as the reverse complement.
CGAGCGACCTAAAAGCGATATAAACAAAGCGTTCTGGGGAAATTCTTTGGCCCGCCGTTTCCCTCAGGCGGGCTGCCTTTTTTTCGTATGGCAGCGATGTGCGCGTAGACGTTAGATATTCGCGCTCAATATTCCTTCCAGCAACACGTTTTACAATCTATGGCGCTGTCGAGTTTGCCTGCGCGCGCGACCGGATCTCACATTAACGCTCGTTGAACGGATCTTCCTGCAAAGTGCGGTCCCATCAATCGAGCTTGTCGCCATTCGCATTTGCGTATGGCAGGGGCAACCTAAGCGGCTGAAAAGACCCAAACTCTGATCCGGTTCGGATTGACAAGTGATGTGAACGGCGAAACCTTGTCGGCGCGCAGTTGGCACATAGGGTCCAAAGGCGATCGGTCTGGACCAAAGAAGTAGGCTATGATGACTTTCAACGAAGACAGGCCAAGTCTCCTGACGGTTCGGTTCCAGGGCGATGTTTTGATACACGTCGGGCCACACAAGACCGGGACCACGTCGATCCAAACGTTTCTAAGACAAAACTATGAGGCCCTCCACAAGAAGGGTGTCTTGTATCCCGAGGGCGGACGTCGCGACCTGTTCAAGGTCAATGGGGACCTGACCTATTTCCACTACCCATTGTTCAAATACCTCATCAACGACGAGATTGAGAAGGCCAACGAGCATATCGAAGCGATCCAGTCCGAGATCGTCACGCACCAGCCGCGTCTGGTCGTGATTTCATGCGAAGCCTTGTCGCGCAGACGCGCGTTAAATGGGCGTATTTACAAAGACTTGCAGTCCATATTCGGACAAGCCAATCGCAAATGGGTTGCTTACCTCAGACGGCAGGATGATTTGCTTGTCTCTTTGTTTACCGAACAGCTCAAGAAGGGCCAGAACGCCTGGCCCAAGACAATCCTTGATGCAGAGGCGCCCGACATTCTGGACCACCAGGCAAGGCTGGAACGGATGAGGGATCTCATTGGCGACGACGCCCTTATCGTTCGCTCCTTTGAGCGGGAAAAGCGGCACCTGGTGGCGTCGTTTTTGGACATTCTGGAGGTTGAGGACACGAACGACTTTGTCCATGGCGGCAAGGAGCGGCAATCCGCATCTGCCCGCGCGATCAATTTCCAAAGATATTTCAATGCTTTGCCCTGGGGCGCGACCCGGCTTAGGCGGTTGTCGCTCAAGCTGGATGATGCGTTGAATGGCATGGGCCTGGCCAGCAAAAGCGCGCATAGCCTATTGTCCCCGAAGGACCGGGAAACACTCATGGCGCGGTATCATCAGAGCAATGCGGCCGTTGAAAATGAGTACTTTGACGGCGAAAGCACGGGATTGCTCGAGAAAAAGCCGTAAGGCCGGAGAGCCCATCCCAAAAAAGCGATCCATCAAGGAAGGGCCGCGACGGCCGTCAAATGGCGAGCGACCTTAAAGCGATATAAACAAAGCGTTCTGGGGAAATTCTTTGGCCCGCCGTTTCCCTCAGGCGGGCTGCCTTTTTTTCGTATGGCAGCGATGTGCGCGTAGACGTTAGATATTCGCGCTCAATATTCCTTCCAGCAACACGTTTTACAATCTATGGCGCTGTCGAGTTTGCCTGCGCGCGCGACCGGATCTCACATTAACGCTCGTTGAACGGATCTTCCTGCAAAGTGCGGTCCCATCAATCGAGCTTGTCGCCATTCGCATTTGCGTATGGCAGGGGCAACCTAAGCGGCTGAAAAGACCCAAACTCTGATCCGGTTCGGATTGACAAGTGATGTGAACGGCGAAACCTTGTCGGCGCGCAGTTGGCACATAGGGTCCAAAGGCGATCGGTCTGGACCAAAGAAGTAGGCTATGATGACTTTCAACGAAGACAGGCCAAGTCTCCTGACGGTTCGGTTCCAGGGCGATGTTTTGATACACGTCGGGCCACACAAGACCGGGACCACGTCGATCCAAACGTTTCTAAGACAAAACTATGAGGCCCTCCACAAGAAGGGTGTCTTGTATCCCGAGGGCGGACGTCGCGACCTGTTCAAGGTCAATGGGGACCTGACCTATTTCCACTACCCATTGTTCAAATACCTCATCAACGACGAGATTGAGAAGGCCAACGAGCATATCGAAGCGATCCAGTCCGAGATCGTCACGCACCAGCCGCGTCTGGTCGTGATTTCATGCGAAGCCTTGTCGCGCAGACGCGCGTTAAATGGGCGTATTTACAAAGACTTGCAGTCCATATTCGGACAAGCCAATCGCAAATGGGTTGCTTACCTCAGACGGCAGGATGATTTGCTTGTCTCTTTGTTTACCGAACAGCTCAAGAAGGGCCAGAACGCCTGGCCCAAGACAATCCTTGATGCAGAGGCGCCCGACATTCTGGACCACCAGGCAAGGCTGGAACGGATGAGGGATCTCATTGGCGACGACGCCCTTATCGTTCGCTCCTTTGAGCGGGAAAAGCGGCACCTGGTGGCGTCGTTTTTGGACATTCTGGAGGTTGAGGACACGAACGACTTTGTCCATGGCGGCAAGGAGCGGCAATCCGCATCTGCCCGCGCGATCAATTTCCAAAGATATTTCAATGCTTTGCCCTGGGGCGCGACCCGGCTTAGGCGGTTGTCGCTCAAGCTGGATGATGCGTTGAATGGCATGGGCCTGGCCAGCAAAAGCGCGCATAGCCTATTGTCCCCGAAGGACCGGGAAACACTCATGGCGCGGTATCATCAGAGCAATGCGGCCGTTGAAAATGAGTACTTTGACGGCGAAAGCACGGGATTGCTCGAGAAAAAGCCGTAAGGCCGGAGAGCCCATCCCAAAAAAGCGATCCATCAAGGAAGGGCCGCGACGGCCGTCAAATGGCGAGCGACCTTAAAGCGATATAAACAAAGCGTTCTGGGGTTCTGTTAAGACCTGCCGCTTCCCTCCGGCAGGTCTTTTTTTGTGCGTTTTGGGGTATCGGTATCGCGTCGGTATGACGTCGGTATAACGTCGGTGCGTGCGTACGGTGGTGGGGCGGTTGGCGCAACGGGGGAGATGGTTACATTCGGTAGGCCGAGCAATCGTACGGTCATGTAGACTGGCGATTGGGAAGACCGGAAAGTCTGTCCAAGGTCGCTTAAAATGCCTACTAGCCCAACTGCCTTCGTTGTCTGACAAGACCCGCGGCAAGCCCAGGCAGGAAAACTGAAAGAAGGAACGCAAGCGTGCTTAAAAAACCGAACACGCCTGAGATTACTCCGAACCAAAGCATTCCACGCGAACCATCGGGCGGATCGAGAGACAAAAACTTAAGCAAAATTCCAGCGGCAATCGCAGCCAAGAAAAGACAAAACAAAAGATACTGTTGAAGAACCAAGGCAGAGTCTTCTTCCTCAAGTAGTTTCTCAGCGTTTTGTCTTTGGGTCGCGTCCGGAATTTGATCCTTTGAGATTCGAGGTCTAGCAGCCAAAATGGTGAACACAGCAAGAGATACACCCACTAATATTGCAAGAACACTCGCCACAATATCTACCATGGCAACGAACGGCGCAGGGTTTCCCCACGCGATGAACGCGACCACCGCCGAGGCCAAAAACGAAGCAGCCATCCATATGAGTCTGACAGTCATGGCTGCGCCTGGCCAATCTCGCCATCGGCAATCAGTTCTTTTTGAAATTTTGCAAGCTCATTCTCAAGCTGACTGTAGTTCACAGTATTTGCATATCGCCGGACCTTTACGGTCTTTTGCAGCTTCAAATTTCTGTTCGTCAGAGTCTTCCCATTTTCGAGTTTTATTGTGTAGGTATCTTCAATATCGGACTCCACAATTTCTGACCCGATTTCTGTCAACCATTCGTCTTTCTCGATTTCGTCCTTTCGGAACTTGCCACGACTAAGCGTAACTCTGCCTACCGTCTGAGAACGTTTACGAAGTTCTTCAAATTCGCTTGGTCTGCGAAGCATCGTCTCTAAGAACTTTGCTTTTGTTGTGCGGAAATCTGGCAACGACGCGAGATAGTCAGTGATCCCAAAGTCAATCTTCGCGACACCGCTTTCGTGTAGCTCCTTCAGCTCAACTTTATTAGGAACATCAAGGACATCCATCCTCGTTCCGCTATCAATCAAGCCGCTCTTTGAGCAGATTTCGGTTATGCAGCGCGCAAATGTTCCGTTTTTGTTCGCCATGCCGCTGGCGATAACATCATTGCCCGACACAAGCAACACCATGTCGGCTACAAGAAATTCTTGATCCTTTGGCGGTTGCACCTCCTCAATTCCGGCAGAGGTGTTGGTGCTCTCAAAATTGATTGCTCCAGTACCGCCATTCTCAAATTCGAAGAGACGCACGAAGATCCCGTTGACACGAGGATCATCGTTTAAGCCGGCAAAGACAAGGTTCTTAAGGAGGTCAACGCCGACAATTCGATCTCTCGCCTTGGCATGCCGTTGAAACATCGACCTAAGCATTTGCTCAAGGTCCGTCCGAGTATCGTTAGAAAAATATGCTCTTTTTAGTACAAGTGTTTTCACTCTATCCGACATAATGAGACCTTTACTTTCGAATTACACTCTCAAACTCCCGCCATTCCCCCTTGCTCATGCCAGACGTCTCTTGCGTCACCTCTTCCCCCTTCAGCATCCGCCGCAGGCAATCAAGCTGGCGGGCGCTCAGGTTTGCGCCTCCCAGCCGGTAATCCTCGAACGCACTATAGGCGAACGGCACCCAGTCGGCGACGACCTTGCACATGGCCTCGGCATAGACGCGGATCTCGTATTGCGCATGGGTGTCGGCGCGCAGGCGCAGGAAGTGGAAGAGGTTGTGGAGGTCTACTTTCCAGTACCATTGGGTGTAGACATTGGCGGGCAGGTTCATGCGAGCCAGCTCTCGGGCCAGTCCCGCCTGCCCGTCCTGGGACAGCATTTCCTCATAGTGGTCGTAAGAGCGCGTGGCGTCCGATTTCAGGATTTCGAGGACGCGTTCGGCTTCGGCGCCCTGAAGCACCTCTCCCCGCCCCTGGTTGTTGACGGTGGATTGCGCGGCGAGTGCGTCGGGCT
>CAZWZG010000076.1:12981-14224 GCA_964638245.1 uncultured Rhodobacterales bacterium | reverse complement strand
GCGACCGATGCGGCGTCGCCCTTAAGGTGGGTGCGCTCGATCATGACCCGTCTGCGAGGATCACGCGGGAGGGGCGAAATTCGCCGCCCAGGGCGGTGCCCAGCGCCACAGCGCGTCCACCCGACGAGGCCCAAGCGTCTTCGCCGTAGTCGGCTTCACTCCAAAGGACGGGCGCAGGGTTGCCGTGGGCAAGGCGCGCGGCGGCTTCGGGGCTGCAGCGCACTTCGGCAAGGTCGGTGAGTCCGGCTTCGATTGGCAAAAGGTGATCGGCCACACTGCCTGCGTCTATGGCGGCCAGAAGTGCGTCCCAGTCGACCATCGCAGCTTCGTCGAAGGGGCCGGACCAGAGGCGGCGCAAGCGGATCACGTGGCCGAGACAGCCAAGCTCTGCGCCAAGATCGCGGGCGATGGCGCGCACGTAGCCGCCCTTGCCGCAGACCATGTCGAACGTGGCTTCATCCGTTCCCGATGAAACGAGATCAAGGCTTTCGACGAACAGCGGGCGCGCGGCCAGCGCAAAATCCTCGTCCTCGCGGGCCTTGGCATAGGCGCGCTGACCGTCGATGCGCACGGCGGAGAACTTCGGGGGCACCTGTTCGATGTCGCCGGTGAAGGCGGGCAGGGCGGCGGAGATGGCGTCCGCGTCCGGGCGTGTTTCAGAGGTCGCGATCGCTTCGCCTTCGGCGTCGTCGGTGTTGGTCGCTTCGCCCCATTTGACGTCGAAACGGTAGGCTTTGAGGGCGTCGGTGACGTAAGGGATGACCTTGGTGGCTTCGCCGAAGGCTACGGCAAGGAGGCCGGTCGCCTCGGGGTCGAGCGTGCCTGCGTGACCCGCTTTCTTCGCGTTCAGGCCCCAGCGCAGCTTGTTGACCACCGCGGTTGACGTCAGCCCGGCGGGTTTGTCGACGATGATCCAGCCCGAGATCGGGTTGCCCTTCTTGCGCCGTGCCATGGGTCAGTTCGCCTCGCGCGCGATGCCGATGATCGGGCCCATGGGGCGACCAAGGTCGGCGCGGTTGAGGTCGGTTGAAAACAGACGCACCACGCGGCCTTCGAGGAATAGTGCGTTGGGGGTGTCGAGCACGTCACGGAAATAGGTGCCGAAACTGTGGAAGTTGACCGGCGTGTCGGCGACGGCGAAAACCACCATGCCATCGGCGCGCACGCCCACGCCGTTGCGCAACAAAACGCTATCGCTGTCTTCGATGAAGGCGGGGTGAAGGGCGCCGTCGATGACCAGCAT
>CAZWZG010000076.1:9720-12881 GCA_964638245.1 uncultured Rhodobacterales bacterium | reverse complement strand
CGAACACAGTGCCTGTTTCGTCGGCCAGCCAGAGGTCGATACGATCCTCGCCCGGGTCAATGATGCAGACGCTATAGCGGTTGCCCTGATCCTCGGCCACGGAACATTCGATTGCCGTAACCGATCCAGCCCCCAGAAGGAGGCTTAGGCCAAGGACCAGTCGCAGGATCATGCGTCGTCCACGTCCTTGCGCACCCGGTCCTCGGAAAACAGGCGGCGTGTGTCGTCCATGCGGTCGAATGTATCATCAATCCGGAAGCGAATCTCGGGCGAGAATTTGAGATTTAGCCCTTTTGCGACCTGTCGCCGGATTTCGTGTTTGTTCTCGCGTAAAGTGAGAAGCGCGCCTTCGGCGTCGCCTCCCCCCAGCGGCAGAACGAACGCAGTCGCGACCTTGAGGTCGGGCGAACAGCGCACCTCGCCCACTGTGATCGACAGGCGGTTCAGGTCGGGGTCATGGACCTCGCCCTGCAAGAGCACTTCGGACAGGCGTCGCCGGATCAGTTCGCCCACGCGAAGCTGACGCTGGGACGGTCCGTCGCCGTGATATGCCCTGTCTCGTGCCATTTGGCGGGTCTAAGCCGGGTGCGCGCGCATCGCAAGCGTGCTTTGCATTTGCGCCCGGGCGCGGTATGGCAAGCGCCGATCGATGAAGGAGAACGCCCATGTCTGATCTTCCCGGAATTGTCGTCACCGGTGTGTCCGGTCGCATGGGGCAAATGCTGGTCAAGACGATCCGAGAGACGCCCGGCATTCGCCTTTCTGGCGCGCTTGAGGCGCCAGGGCATGACTGGGTGGGCAAGGATCTGGGCACCTGTCTGGACGAGCCGGAGATGGGGGTCGCGGTGTCCGACGACCCGCTGCCTCTGTTTGCGCAGGCGCGTGCGGTGATCGACTTCTCCGCGCCTGCGGCGACGGTGGCGTTTGCCGGGCTGGCCGCGCAGGCGCGCTGTGTGCATGTGATCGGCACGACGGGGTTTTCTCAGGACGATATCGACGCGATCGAGCGGGCCGCGCATCATGCGACCATCGTTCGGGCGGGCAACATGAGCCTTGGGGTGAACTTGCTGGAATCGCTGGTGGAAAAAGTGGCCGCGGCGCTGGGCGCGGAGTTTGACATCGAAGTGATCGAGTCCCATCACCGCCACAAAGTCGATGCGCCATCGGGCACCGCGTTGATGCTGGGCGAGGCGGCGGCGCGGGGCCGTGGGATTGATCTGGCCGATCAATCCGAGCGTGGGCGCGACGGGATCACGGGGGCGCGGGCACCCGGAGCAATCGGGTTTTCCGCCATTCGCGGTGGCGACATCGTGGGCGAGCATGATGTGCTTTTCGCCGGGGAAGGCGAGCGGATCGTGCTGCGCCATGTGGCCACGGATCGGCGGCTTTTCGCCCGTGGGGCGGTCAAAGCGGCCCTTTGGGGGCTGGAACAGGCGCCCGGGGCCTATGACATGCACGATGTTCTCGGGCTAAAGTGATCCAAACTCTTCTAGGTGGCGTACACTGAACGAGAATTTGGAGAATACGAGATGCGTCGCTTTCTGCTTGCGCTTGTTTTTTGTTTGTCTGCACCGCTCGCGAGCGCGGATGGTTTCGCGCAGGTCACGGATGAGGGTCAGTTCGTGAACCTGATTGCTGGCAAGGCGCTGACGCGCTTGGGCATTACTTTGAACGTCGACCCCCAGGGCCGGATCACGGGTCGCGCGTTTGGGCGCGAAGTGACGGGTCAGTGGGATTGGAACGGTGGATATTTCTGCCGCGACCTGAACTACGGCGAGGATCCGTTGGAGTTCAATTGTCAGATGGTCAAGGTGCGCGGCAATACTGTGCGCTTCATCTCGGACCGGGGTGAAGGCATCTACGCGGACCTGCGCTTGCGCTGATCCTTAGAAATCGATCGCGATTCCCTTTTTCTCCCAGTCCCCGTAGCGAACGGGTTCGGGGCCGTCGCGGCCGCCCAGTTCGGTCGGTAGCTCTTTGGCCTTCTCGGCCTTTTTGCGCGCATCCGCTTCTTCCAGCGCGCGTTGGGCGGCTGCGGGCAGATCGGCGCGGCGTTGCTGTTCGGTGTCGTCCATTGGGTTTGCCTTCCTTTGTTGGGTGATATACCGCCACGCGGCGTAATCTCAAGGAAGCACCATGGCGAAACCTGATGGCCGGGCCCCGCGGCGGGCCGCGTTGGCGATGATCGAGGCGTTGACCCAAGAAGGTCATGCTCTGTCGGAATCATCGGGATTGCTGAACGGTTTGGCACCGCCCGTTCGGGCGCGGGCGCAACGGTTGGCGACCGAGACGGTGCGCGGGGCAGAGCGGGCCGAGGCGGCGCTGGAGCCATTTCTGAAAAACACACCACGCGATCCGATTGCTTGGATCCTGCGGCTCGGGACGTGGGAGATCCTTGTCGACGGCGCCAAGGCCCATGGCGTTGTCAACGATCTGGTCAGCATCGCGGGCGAGCGCAAGAACACGATGCGCGGCAAGGGCTTGATCAATGCCGTGTTGCGTCGGGTGGCCGAAAGCGGGACGGATTGGGCGACGTTGCCCGCCCAACGGATGCCGCCATGGCTGCGCAAGCCCGCCGTGGCGGCCTATGGGCGACAGCGCGTGGCGGCGATTGAAGAAGCACAAGCAGTCCCGGCCCCGCTGGATATCACGCCAAAGGATGCGGCGAAGACGGCCGCTTTGCGCGATGCGATGAAGGCGACAGACGGGCCGACCGGGACGTTGCGCTTGTCCCAGAAGGTTCAGGTGACGGCCTTGCCCGGCTACGCGGAGGGCGACTGGTGGGTGCAGGATGCGTCCGCTTCGGTGCCTGCTCGGTTGTTGGATGCGCAGGCGGGAGAAGCGGTGCTTGATCTGTGCGCTGCTCCGGGCGGTAAGACGATGCAACTTGCCGCGACCGGGGCGAGCGTGACGGCGCTCGATATCTCGGAAGCGCGTATGCATACCATTGAAGAAAACCTGTCGCGGGTGGGGCTGTCGGCGCAAACCGTCGTTGCGGACGCGCTCGAGTGGGACACGGATCAGCGGTTTGATGCGATCCTGCTGGACGCACCCTGCACGGCGACCGGGACGCTGCGCCGGCATCCCGAACTGCCTTTCGTGCGCGACGCATCCGCGCTGGAGACGCTGTTGCCGCTCCAATCGGCGTTGATCGACAAGGC
>CAZWZG010000076.1:4077-9620 GCA_964638245.1 uncultured Rhodobacterales bacterium | reverse complement strand
GCTAGAATCGCCTCAAAACAAGAGGCTGAGCTGTTGTCCACGTCCGATCCAAGCGTATCGCGGCGGACCCGCACGATGAACCGCGTTCACGCGCGGTTGGCCTCGATGAGCCGTGCGGCGACGGCCTTCACGACTACGCCGGAACCCAAGACCATCGGAACGATCCCGCGCGGGCGCCAGTTGATCGCCGGGAATTTCCTGTTTGCGGGGTATCTGGTGGAAGCGCCGGATCGCTCGATCTGGGATTTGCCGATTCCGGATGAGGTGTTCGAGGCCGAGTTGCACGGGTTTACCTGGCTGGACGATCTGGCGGCACTTGGAGACCTGGCCGCGATCGAGCGGGCACAGACATGGACCCACGGCTGGATCGACCGGTATGGCGGTGGCAAGGGGCCCGGATGGACGCCGGATTTGACGGGACGACGGCTGATCCGGTGGATCAACCATGCGATCCTGCTGTTGAACGGGCAACCCAGCGACATAAGCCGGGCGTTTTTCCGCAGTCTGGCCCATCAGACGACGTTTTTGGGACGGCGGTGGTCGACGACCTCGCCGGGGTTGGCGCGCTTCGAGGCGTTGACGGGACTGATCTATGCCGGGCTGTCGCTGTCGGGGATGGATCGCTATGTCGGGTCCGCAATGCGGGCGCTGACGGCGGAATGCGCCAGTCAGATCGACGAAGAAGGCGGGATCCCGACGCGCAACCCTGAGGAATTGCTGGAGGTATTCACGCTTCTGAACTGGGCCGCGACGGCGTTGACGGATGCCGGCCGGATGCCCGGTGCGGCGCATATCGAGGCGATTGACCGGATTGCGCCCGCGCTGCGCGCGCTTCGCCACTCTGACGGTGCTTTGGCGCGGTTTCATGGTGGTGGGCGCGGGCTTGAGGGTCGGGTCGACCGGGCGCTAGCGATGAGTGGGAACCGCGACATCATCAAGGACGGTCGTGCCATGGGCTTTGCGCGCATGAGCCATGGCCGCACGACGGTGATCGTGGATGCAGCGCGGCCGCCCAAACCCGTGGCCTCAGCCAACGCGCATGCCTCGACACTGGCGTTCGAGCTGACCTCGGGACGGCGGCCCATCGTCGTTAATTGCGGCTCGGGCGCAACATTTGGGGAAAGCTGGCGGCGCGCGGGGCGGGCGACGCCGTCGCATTCGACGCTGGGCATCGACGGGTATTCGTCGTCTCGATTGGGTGCCGCCGGGGTGATCCGGGGGCGCAAGGCAGAGCTTTTGGTCGAAACGCCGCGCGAGGTGCGGTTCGAGCGTCAGCCCGTGGACGGGGGCGAGCGGCTGGCGGTGGGCCATGACGGCTATGTCGCGACCCATGGTCTGACCCATGTGCGAACGTTGCAGATGGGGTTCGACGGGCGGTCACTGGCGGGTGAGGACGTGCTGGCCGCGCTTGATCGCGGGGCGGAGAGGCGGTTTGACCTGAGCTTTGACCGTTCGAAAATGCAGGGCATCCCCTATGCGATCCGCTTTCATCTGCACCCTGAGGTGGATGCAACGCTGGACATGGGCGGCACAGCGGTATCGCTGGTTTTGAAGTCGCGCGAGACGTGGGTGTTCAAGGCGGGGCGGGGCGCGCGGCTTTCGCTGGACCCCAGCGTCTATCTTGAAAAGTCGCGACTTTCCCCACGCGCGACAAAGCAGATTGTGCTTTCCGGGCACGCTATGCAATACACCACGCGCATCGGATGGTCGCTGTCCAAGACGCAGGAAACGCCGTCCTTTGTTCGAGATTATGAGCTCGAAGAAATCGACGCGTAACAAAGGATTCCGACCCCATGACCGACCTGATCCCGCTGAAGCGGGCGCTGCTTTCCGTTTCCGATAAATCAGGGTTGATCGAGCTGGCGGGGGCGCTGGTGGAGCACGGGGTCGAATTGGTGTCGACGGGCGGGACGGCGAAGGCGATCCGGGAGGCGGGTTTCGCGGTGCGCGATGTGTCCGAGATCACCGAGTTTCCCGAGATGATGGAGGGTCGGGTCAAAACGCTGCATCCCCGGGTGCATGGTGGGCTATTGGCGCGACGGGATGCGCCGGATCATCTGGCGGCGATGGCGGATCATGGGATTCCGGAAATCGATTTGTTGGTGGTGAACCTTTATCCGTTTGAGAAGACGGTTGCCGGTGGGGCCGATTACGACACCGCTGTTGAGAACATCGATATCGGCGGTCCGGCAATGATCCGCGCGGCGGCAAAGAACCATGCGTTCGTGTCCGTGGTGACGGATGTGGAGGATTACGCCGCGCTGACCGAGGAGCTGGCAGCAAACGGTGGGGCGACGGGTCTGGCGTTCCGCAAGCGGCTTGGCGCGACGGCCTATGCCCGCACCGGGGCCTATGACGCGGCGATTTCCAGCTGGTTTGCGGACGCGCTGGGCGATGCGACGCCGCGACGGCGCGTCTTTGCCGGGACATTGGCGTCACAGATGCGCTATGGCGAGAACCCGCATCAGGCGGCCGCGTTCTACGTGGACGGCTCGGCCCGGCAGGGCGTTGCGACGGCGCGTGTCGTGCAGGGCAAGGCGCTGTCTTACAACAATATCAACGACACCGATGCAGCGTTCGAGTTGGCGGCAGAGTTTGCCGCAGGCGACGGACCGGCCTGCGCGATTATCAAGCATGCCAATCCATGTGGTGTGGCCGTGGGCGATAGCCTGCTCGAGGCCTACGAGCGCGCGTTTCGCTGCGATACGACCAGTGCGTTTGGCGGAATCGTGGCGTTCAACGGGCCGATCACGGAGGACGTGGCGCGGGCCGTCACCGGGATCTTTACCGAGGTTGTGATCGCGCCGGGGGCGGATGAAGCTGCACAGGCGGTCTTTGCCGAAAAGAAGAACCTGCGGCTTTTGCTGACGGACGGAATGCCCGATCCGCGGGCTGTGTCCAACACGGTGCGGCAGGTGTCGGGCGGCTACCTGATCCAGAACCGCGATGCGGGTGTCCCGGCAGAGTTCAAGGTCGTGACCGAGCGCGCGCCGAGCGATCAAGAGATGGCCGATATGGCCTTTGCCTGGAAGGTCGCCAAGCATGTGAAATCCAACGCCATCGTTTATGCCAAGGATGGCGCAACGGTGGGCGTCGGCGCGGGGCAGATGAGCCGGGTCGACAGCGCCAAGATCGCCGCGATCAAGGCGGGGCGGATGGCCGAAGAGATGGGGCTGGAGCAATCGCCTGCCATTGGCGCGGTCGTGGCCTCAGATGCGTTCTTTCCGTTTCCGGACGGTTTGCTGACGGCGGCTGAGGCTGGAGCAACAGCCGTGATCCAGCCCGGCGGCTCGGTCCGCGATGACGAGGTGATCGCGGCCGCAAACGAAGCGGGGCTCGCGATGGTCTTCACCTCCATGCGGCATTTCCGGCACTGATGCGCAGCTTTTGGGGCACCGCCATCGCGATTTTCGCGATTGATCAGATCACCAAGGTCTGGATCGTCCATTGGCTGGACCTCAAGACGCGGCTGGCGATCGACGTGCTGCCGCCGTTTTTGAACCTGCGCATGGCGTGGAATCGGGGTGTGAACTTCGGGCTGTTTTCGGGCGATGCGGATGCGACGCGCTGGATCCTGATTGCGATTGCCGTGGCGATTTCGGCCTGGGTCATCTGGTGGTTGCCGCGCCAGAACGCGCCGCGTCTGGCACTTATTTCTGGCGGATTGCTCGTGGGCGGGGCCATCGGGAACATCGTGGATCGCGTGATCTATGGCGCTGTGGCGGATTTTTTGAACATGTCGTGCTGTGGCATCAACAATCCCTTTGCGTTCAATGTCGCTGACATCGCGATCGTGGTTGGCGTGCTGGGCCTGATCTTCTTTCTGCCAAACGAAAAGCAGACCCCGTGACGGCAAGGTTTTTTCGCGCTATGACACGGAACGATGACGGGTAGGGTTCGGGTAAGATGGCAAATTCCCAAGACACGAAATGGATTGCGCGCCTTGCGCTCTTGATCGGTGTGCTGGTCTTGTCAGCGTGCTCGCGGGACGAGGCACCTCAGCTATTCTTCCTTGGCGCACGCGACGATGGTCCAGACGAATTCGCCATCATTCCTGCCAAACCCCTTGAACAGCCTGAGGACTTTGCGGCTCTTCCACCACCCACACCAGGCGGGACCAACAGGACCGATCCAACACCGCAGGCGGATATGGTAGTGGCGCTGGGCGGCAATCCTGATCGTTTGACGGGCGGCGCCGTGGATGGCGGGATCGTCAACTATGTCGGGCGCTTTGGCATTTCGCCAACAATCCGCGCGCAGCTTGCCGCGGAAGACGAGCAATTCCGGGCGGAAAACCGTGGTTTGCCGCTTGAACGTCTGTTCCGGAGAACCGTCTATTTCGACGCCTATTCGCGTCAATCGCTGGACCAGTATCGCGAGCTTGAACGCCTCCGCGCTGCGGGTATTCCGACGCCAACGGTCCCGCCTGCGCTCCTTGCGAACTAGCGTCGCATCACGTCCGCGTCAGACCGGGGTTGATTGCAAGCGATAAGAGGGCATCTTCTGAAGGGAACTGACCCCGGAGGATGCATGTTTCGAACGCTCGTGACCCTTGCTGGATGGCTGGCGCTGACGCTGCCCGCCTCTGCTGCTGATGTGACCACCTACAAGCTGGACAATGGCATGGACATTGTCGTGCTGGAGGACCACCGCGCGCCGGTGGTTGTGCATATGGTCTGGTACCGCGCCGGGGCCGCAGACGAACCTGTCGGCAAATCGGGTATCGCGCATTTCCTTGAGCACCTTTTGTTCAAAGCGACCGACGAACTGGCCTCGGGGGAATTGTCCGATACGGTCGCGGCCAACGGAGGGAGCGACAACGCGTTCACAAGCCAGGACTACACCGCCTACTTCCAGCGCGTGGCGGCCGACAGGCTGGAGTTGATGATGAAGATGGAATCGGATCGCATGACCGATATCGTCTTTGATCCGGTTGAGGTTGATACCGAACGGGATGTTATCCTTGAAGAGCGTTCGCAGCGTACCGATAGCGAGCCGGGCAGCCTTTTCGCCGAGCAGCGCATGGCCGCGCAGTATATGAACCATCCTTACGGCACGCCGATCATCGGATGGCGTCACGAGATGGAAGGCCTGACGCTGGAGATGGCGCGGGATTTCTATGAGCAACACTATGGTCCCAACAACGCGATCCTTGTGGTTGCTGGCGATGTTGAGCCCGAAGAGGTGCTGGCGCTGGCCGAGACATACTACGGTGTCATCCCGCCCAACCCGAACATCAAGCCGCGCGAGCGCGTGGCAGAGCCGCCGCAACTGGCCGAGCGGCGCATCAAGTTCGAAGATGCGCGGGTCGCGCAGCCGTATGTTCTGCGCACTTATATGGCGCCGGAACGGGATTCTGGTGATCAGGAGACGGCAGCGGCGCTGACGATGCTGGCCGAAATCCTCGGCGGATCGAACACGACGTCGGTTCTGGCACGCAAGTTGCAGTTCGAAACGCAGAACTCAATTTATGCGTCGGCGTTTTATCGCGCCCAAAGCCTTGATGACACGAACTTCGGGCTGATCACGGTGCCCGCTGAAGG
>CAZWZG010000076.1:0-3977 GCA_964638245.1 uncultured Rhodobacterales bacterium | reverse complement strand
AAGAGGACATCTTGGCCGCGGCCGAGCTGGTTTTTGATCGCGACAAGGCTGTCACAGGTTGGTTGATGGGCGAGAACATGGCTGAGGAGGCCACGCAATGATCCGGATTTTCCTTTCCGCTTTGATGATCTTCTCGGCCAGCCACGCGGCGCGGGCGGCTGTTGAAATTCAGGAGGTCGTGTCACCCGGTGGCATCACGGCGTGGCTGGTTGAAGAGGATTCGATCCCTTTCACCGCACTTGAAATACGCTTCCGCGGCGGGGCGTCCTTGGATGAGCCGGGCAAGCGTGGGGCGACCTATCTGATGACGGCGCTGATCGAAGAAGGTGCGGGCGACATGGATGCACGTGCCTTTGCTGAGGCGCGTGAGGCGTTGTCGGCGACATATGAATTTGACGTCTTTCAGGATGCCCTGTCGATCTCGGCGCGGTTCTTGACCGAGAACCGGGATGAGGCGATTGATCTTTTGCGCGAGGCGCTGGTCAATCCGCGCTTTGACGACGATGCGATCGAGCGGGTGCGGGCACAGATCATTTCGGGCATTCGCTCGGACGCGAATGACCCCAACACGATTGCCTCGACCACGTTCAACCAGATTGCCTACGGCGACCACCCCTATGGCTCGACCCGCGAAGGGACCGTCGAAAGCGTTTCTGCGCTGACGCGGGACGATATCGTGACGGCCCACGCCAATGTGCTGGCGCTGGATCGGATTTACGTGGGCGCGTCGGGCGACATCACGCCTGAGGAGTTGGGCGCGCTTCTGGATGAGCTTCTGGGCGACCTTCCCGCGACGGGGGCGCCGCAGGCCGAGCGTGTCGATCTTCAGTTGGACGGCGGGATGACGGTGGTGCCGTTTGATACGCCCCAATCGGTTGTCTTCTTTGGCCACTCTGGGATCCGTCAGGAGGACCCGGAGTTCTTCGCAGCCTTCCTTGCCAACGAGATTTTCGGTGGCTCGGGGCGGCAGTCGCGCCTAATGGAAGAGGTGCGCGAGAAGCGGGGGCTGACCTATGGCATCGGCAGCTATTTGGTGTCGCGCGACCATTCCGAGATGGTTCTGGGTCAAGGCGCCGCGGCGAACGAGCGGGCCGCGGATGCGATCGAGGTGATCAAGGACGAATGGGCCAAGATCGCTGCGAACGGCGTGACCGAGGAAGAACTGGCCGAGGCCAAGACATACCTCACCGGGGCCTATCCGTTGCGTTTTGACGGGAATGGGCCGATTGCATCGATCATGGTGGGGATGCAGATGGGCGGGTTGCCCATCGACTATATCGCCACGCGAAATGATCGGGTGAACGCGGTGACCTTGGACGAAGTGCGGGCGGTGGCCGAGAAGATCTATCGCCCAGAGGATCTGCATTTCATTGTGGTGGGTCAGCCTGAGGGGCTTGAGCCAACGGCGAACTAAGCGAAAAGGGCAGCGCCTGCCAGGGTAGCCGGGCGCTGTTCGGAGGTTTCCGGCTGGCAAGAGTGGATGGCTAAACGCCCTGTTTTTCCGCCTGTCGAATCGCGCCCTGTCATGCTATCCCTTGTGGTATGGCCGATGGTGACCCCAAGATAAGCGTTGACCGCCCGGTGATCCGGGCGCTGGATGAGGCGATCATCAACCGTATCGCGGCGGGTGAAGTCGTCGAGCGGCCCGCGTCCGCGGTCAAGGAACTCGTTGAAAACGCTCTGGATGCCGGGGCCACGCGGATCGAGATCGACTATGCCGATGGGGGCAAGTCGCTGATCCGGGTGACGGACAATGGTCACGGGATTGCGCCTGAGGATTTGCCGCTGGCGCTGTCGCGCCACGCGACTTCCAAGATCGACGGTGAAGACCTGCTGGCCATCCACAGTTTTGGCTTTCGGGGCGAGGCTTTGGCCTCGCTTGGGGCGGTCGGTCGCCTGACGGTGACGTCCCGCGCGGCGGGTGAGCCGGGCGCGGCCATGACCGTGACGGGCGGACGCGAAGGAGCGGTGAAACCCGCTGCAGCCCGGCCGGGCACGCAGATCGAGTTGCGGGACCTGTTCTTTGCCACGCCTGCGCGGCTGAAATTCCTGCGCACCGACCGGGCTGAGGCGCAGGCCATTGGCGATGTCGTGAAGCGGCTGGCGCTGGCCGAACCGGAGGTCGGGTTTGTCTTGCGCGACCTCTCTGGCGGTGGCGAAGGGCGCACCCTTTTGACCTATACCGCCGAGGCGGGGCCGGACGCAGCGCGGCGGCGTGTGGCGGCGATCATCGGGCAGGATTTCGTGGACAATGCCATTGCCGTGGATGCCGAGCGGGAGGGGCTTCGCTTAACTGGGTTTGCAGGTTTGCCGACTTATTCGCGCGGCGCGGCGGTGGCACAGTTCCTGTTCGTGAATGGCCGCCCTGTGCGGGACAAGCTGCTGACCGGCGCGCTGCGCGCGGCCTATCGCGATGTCATGAGCCGGGATCGCCATGCGGTAGCGGCGCTGTTCATCACCTGTGATCCGCATCTGGTCGACGTGAACGTGCATCCTGCAAAATCCGAGGTGCGCTTTCGCGATCCATCCGCCGCGCGGAGCCTGATCGTGTCAGGGTTGCGCCATGCCTTGGCGGAAGAGGGGCATCGAAGCTCGAACACGGTGTCTGAAGCGACGCTGGGGGCGTTTCAATCTCGTGCGCCCGAGGCCGCGCCGCGCGTGTACCAGATGGATCTGGCGTCGCGGCCCGGTCCCTTGCCGACCACAGGGTTTCGGGAGGTGTCGGCCCCCTTCGTGCCCGCGCCGGAGCCGGTCGTCGAAGACGCTGAAGCGGTGGATAATCCGCTGGGCGCGGCGCGGGCACAGTTTCACGAGACCTATATTCTGGCGCAGACGGACAAGGGCATCGTCATAGTCGATCAGCATGCGGCGCACGAGCGGCTGGTCTATGAAAAGCTCAAAGCGCAGCGGGCGGGCAAGGGTGTTCCGGCGCAAACCCTTCTGGTGCCGGAAATCGTCGAACTTGGCGATCGCGCTGCACTGCTTCTGGAGCATGCGGACGCGCTGTCCGAGCTCGGGCTACTGGTTGAGCCCTTTGGGTCGGGCGCCATCGCGGTTCAGGGCACGCCTGCACTGCTTGGCACCGTTGATGCCGTCGCATTGGTGCGCGACATCGTGGATGCGCTGGAGGGCGGCGATGGGGGCACGCTGGAGGCGCGGATCAACGAGATCCTGTCGCGGATGAGCTGTCATGGTTCGATCCGCGCGGGGCGGGGGATGCGGCCTGAAGAGATGAATGCGCTGCTGCGCGAGATGGAGGCGACGCCCTTGTCGGGTCAGTGCAACCACGGGCGACCGACTTATGTCTCGCTGTCTTTAAGCGACATTGAAAAACTGTTTGGGCGGCGATGATACAGATTGGTGATCAGACCTATTCGTTCAGCGATCCAGTTGTGATTGCCGTGCTTGCGGCCGTAGCTGCATTTCTTTTGATCGTCCTGCTTCTTGTGTTGTCACTGCGCGCTGTGCGCCGGTCGGCTGATCCAGTGATCTTTCAGATGAGCGAGCTTGGCCGTTCTGTTCAGGCGCTGCAATCGGGGCAGGAACAGCTGACCGGGGGATTGCGGTCGGTGTCGGACGCGCAGGCCACGGCACAAAGCCAAGTGATCCAGACGATGGAAATGCGACTGGCGACGGTGCAGCAGCAGATGCAGGAGCGGCTGCATGAGAACGCGCTGAAATCCTCGCGCGCGCTGTCGGACATGCAGGAGCGTATGAACCAGACGCTTACCGGTGGATCGGAGAAGACGACGAAATCCCTGACCGAATTGCAGGAGCGGCTTGCGACCATCGACCGCGCGCAGGAGAACATCACCAAGCTGTCGGGCGATGTGCTGAGCCTTCAGGATATTCTGTCGAACAAGCAGACGCGCGGGGCGTTCGGGGAAATCCAGCTGACCGATATCGTCTCCAAGGCCTTGCCGCGCGCATGGTGACGCTGTCATGGCCGTTTTTCGCGATGACGCCGCCGATCCCGG
>CAZWZG010000075.1:0-14666 GCA_964638245.1 uncultured Rhodobacterales bacterium | reverse complement strand
TCAAGGTCGAACGCCTTGGTCAGGCGCGCGGCTGTTTCATGGGCCTGTGCCAGCGCCAATGGCGAGCCACGTGTTCCAATCTTGAGCGGGCGGGCGGGAGTCGGAAGTTCGTTTGTCATTGCCTAACCTGTAAATCTAAGATGACACTCTGACAACACCCGGGATTGACATCATGCCAAACACTTGGGACCAAGAGGAAAAAGAGGGGGTCCCGGTGGCTGAACAAAAGACGATCCTGCGCGCGCTGGCGGGCGAAACACTTGATGTCCCGCCCGTCTGGTTGATGCGCCAGGCCGGGCGATACTTGCCGGAATACCGCGCAACGCGTGCTCAGGCGGGGGATTTCCTGTCCCTTTGCTATAATCCAGAGCTCGCTGCCGAGGTCACTTTGCAACCCATTCGGCGTTACGGTTTTGACGCGGCGATCCTTTTTGCGGACATCCTGTTGATCCCGCAGGCGCTGGGCGCCGACCTGTGGTTTGTCACGGGCGAAGGGCCACGCCTATCGACCCTGACGAGCGAGGCCGAGTTGGCCGCGCTCAAGCCCACGGATGCCATCCACGACACCCTGAACCCGATTTACGAGACGGTCAAAATCCTGTCGCGTGAGCTTCCGTCTGAGACGACGCTGATCGGGTTTGCTGGCGCGCCATGGACCGTTGCGACTTACATGATCGCCGGACGCGGGACGCCCGATCAAGGGCCGGCACATGCGCTCAAAGACACCGATCCGGCCGTGTTTGAAGGCCTTTTGGCGCGCATCACGGATGCCACTATCGAGTACCTTTCGGCACAGATCGACGCTGGTGCCGAAGTCGTCAAGATCTTCGACAGTTGGGCCGGATCGCTCAAAGGCGAGGATTTCGCACGCTACGCCGTTGCACCGGCCAAACAGATCACCGCGGCCATCAAGGCCCGCCACCCCGGCATTCCAGTCATCGCGTTTCCGCGGGAAGCAGGCGACGGCTATATCGGGTTTGCGAACGAAGTGGGGTGCGACTGCGTGGCCATCGATAACTCGGTGGACGCCGACTGGGCGGCTGCCAATGTCCAGAAGGATGGGTGTGTGCAGGGAAACCTCGCTCCAACCCATATGGTGACAGGGGGCGACGCATTGCGCATGGAAGCCAAACGTATCGTCGAGGCGTTCAAGGGCGGACCTCACATATTCAACCTCGGTCATGGCATCACACCCGACGCGGACCCCGAAAACGTGCATGTGCTGCTTGAGGCGATCCGCGGCTAGGCGCGATTTTCGCACCAATCGCCCAAGTCTCGCCAAATTGTTCCGTTAATCCATTGGGGAACCAAGGGTAACAGACGGGGCAGACAATCTATGTCCTTCATGCGCGTGATGCTCGGACTTTGCATCGTATCGGCTATGGCATTGGTCCTGGCCGGTTATTTTGGCGTCGAAACAGGGGCGCAACGCAATGAACGCGTTGCCGCGCTAGACACCGATAGCCAGACCGATGCGGCGTCCTCCAAACCGGATGGACCGTCACTCGGCCAACTGATCCGGGCGTTTGGCATTGCCACATCGGGGAATGGGGGCGGGTTGAACACTGTTGGCGGCGGTTCCAACCGCATCACCACACCTGAACAAGCAACCCGCAAGGAGTTCTACGGCTGGAAAATCCGGCACCCTGGAATGATTGGGCCCAACGACGAAGTCGCGATGCTCAACCAGGCGCTGGACGGGTATCCGATCACCGCAATCCGACCCGAGGTTCCGGCGACCGTTGCCCCGATCGAACCCCTTGCCTCTTGCACGCCACGTCGTCCGGCATCGGGCGAGGCCATCGTGAACGTTCAAGTGAACTTCGGCGGAGCGCCCACGGGTGTCCATGCGCTGAGCAAGTCCGAATTGGCCAAACAGACCATGGAATGGATCGGACGGATCCAGTCGCGTCAAAGCGATCTGGACTATGCGCCGCGCACCAGGGGCAACCCCGTTGAGGCGAAGACGGTCGTTCTGACGGACACCAGCGCCCCGCAATACCTGATCCTGCAGTCATCGGACGCCACGATCTGGAACGTGCAAGCGGCACCGGGGGTCAAAATCGCACATGTCGCGATGATCGGACGTCCGGGCATGGGCTTTCATGGGCCCGCTGGAGACTATGGGATCGAGCCCCTCCTTCTCAGTACGCAATGTGCGCCCGCTCCGGCCCGCGCGCCAGCGCCGCATTGGGATCTCTACACGCGACCGGGCGCGCTCAACAGTTCGAATGACTATGAAGGCAAGGCGAAAGAGCGTCATCAAACCTATACGACTTGGTTCGAAGCGACATTCGGCATCCCTAGCGAACAAGGCGCAATCGGCGGTTGGGAGGCAAGCCATGTCTTCGCCGGTCCCGTGCCCACAGCGCCGTTCCCCTATTTTCCGATGGAAGGCGCAATTGTCCGTGCCGTACCAGCCGAGCACATGTACCACGGCAACGAAGACCAAATCGCTGCTTCTCTGCGCGAAGACATCCGGCGCCTCGGTACCGCCGCCACGGGTGGTGACCTGTCGATCCTGCAACCCACCCCGACGGAGCGCTAGCCCATGTCACCACGTCTGCTCCTGAGCCTTCTCGGCATGGTCGTTGTCGGTGTTCCGATGCTTCTTTTGAACATGACCGCCCTTGGCCGGATGGCCGAATTCGAACGCGCGATCGACGGGGAAACCGTTGTGCCGAGCGCGGTCGCCGACGCGGGTATCGCCATCGACAATGCCTTCGGCAACTTCGTGGAGGGCAAGAAGATTGCCACGCTCTTCGATACCGAGACTCTCGCCCGTGCGCGCCATGTCGTCTACACGGAAACCGTGATGATAGCGGATGTTCTGGCCGAGGATGAAGCCGCGCCAGAAGAAGAATTCGAGCATCTTTGGGTGCTGGCGCGCGCCAACACGCGCGCGACGTCAGAATGCGAACTTCTTCTGGAAACCATCGCCAAAACCTGTGGTGTGTCGAAATCGGAAGTGAAAAAGCGCGATGACGGGACGTTCGATATTTCGAGCACCGTTGCATATGTCCCGAGCTATTACATGGGTGAAATCGATGTCGACGGCTCGCGCGATCTTTACACGGTCAGCCTGCGTTTGCCCAATGACCGCGATGCGCAGCGCATTCCGGTCACGGCCATCGAAAGCCGACGCAAAGAGCTTTATTCCGCCGCGCAACAGGCATGCCGGGAATTGCGCCGGACGACCAACAACTGTGTCATCGCTCAGATTGTCCCACGACAGGGTCGGGTGCGCTCTGATGGCACCACGGACTACTACCTCAGCGTCAAGCTGAATTACGTGGGTGAACGCGCCGAAGGCGTCACTGAGACTCTCCTGGGTCGGCTTAACGTCGGCGGGTTGCTTAATGGCGCTCAGGAGGCAGCGCCAAGCACGACAACGGCGGATCGCCCCAGCGTCTTGCGCGGCGGAGGCGGCGGTCAATTCCAGCGTCCGAACTAAGGCAGCGTTACAACTCCTTCAAACGGCACTTTCGCCTCCCAGCCTTCGGGATCCCCGTGCTCGACCAGTGCGGCGCGGATGACGCCAACATGGCACACCAGCAACGCGCCGTCCGGTGCCCGGGACAATGCGCGCGAAACACGCTCAGCAAACATCGCGACGCTTTCTCCGCCGTGGGGTCGAGCGTGATGGAAGTCATCAGCCCAAGCGTCGATATCGTGTCGCGGGATATCGTCCCAAAGCTGTCCCTCCCACGCGCCGAAATCCATTTCCGACAAGCCAGCATCGACTGCGAGGGCAATCCCTGACCGCTCAGAAATCGCTTCTGCCAATAGACGCGCCCGCTGGAGCGGACTGCTCAAGATGGTGGTGAAGGCTGGCAAGGTGTCCATCTTTGGCGCAACAGGGTGCTTGAGCTCCAAATCCGACCGCCCATAGCAAAGCCCCGGGTCCACGCGCGGCTCAGGATGGCGCATCAGCGTTAGAGCCATGCAAGCAGCCCTAGGTAAAAACCGATTTCCGATACTTGCTGAACGGCGCCAAGCGTGTCCCCGGTATAGCCGCCCAACTTGCGCGCAAACCGTGCCCGCATGGCCCAATGGCCGAGTACCGCACCAATGATTGCGGCCAATACCGCCGACGGTCCGGCCATCCAGGCCAAGGGTACCATGGCAGCCCCGGCGCACACACCGGCAAAGATCAGCCCCCCGGTCTCGATCCCGGCGGCAACCGGCTTTCCCGTCCCATGGTCGCGGGCATAGTCCATGCCGAACATGACCCACAGCGTCGACCATCGGCTAACGGCATGCGCTGCGATCAAGGCCACCGGCGCGAGCATGGGCATCGCCGAAAGCGCGCTAATCTTGGCCAAGACCACAAAGACCAGCGCCAGCGTTCCATACGTGCCTAGGCGACTGTCGCGCATGATTTCCAGCGCACGCTCGCGCGTGGACCCGCCGCCCAGGCCGTCGGCGCTATCGGCCAATCCGTCTTCGTGAAACGCTCCGGTGATCAAGATCCCGCCGGCGGTGGCCAGAACAGCCGCAACTGCGACCGGCACAAGATGTAATGCAATCAGAAAGATCAGCCCGGACAGTGCTCCAACCAAAGCACCCACGGCAGGGTACCACCGCGGCGTGGCGGCCATACGGTCTTCGGACCAACCCGGGTCGGGCACGGGCAATCGCGTCAGGAACTGCACCGCCAGACCGGCAATGCTCAATTCCTCGCGCAGGCGGTTCAAGAGGCCCCGCTGACCCCGGCGCTCTCAAAAGAGGCCATGTCAGTTAGCATCGCCGCGGCCGCCTGCACCAAGGGCCAGGCCAGCAAACCGCCAGTGCCTTCACCGAGCCGCAGACCAAGATCAAGCAATGGATCGGCACCAAGCGCCTCCAGCATCGCCGCGTGGCCCGCTTCGGCGGAACGATGCGCAAACGCCATCGCGTTCCGCGCCTCGGGAGCAAGCTCCAGCGCCAGCATGGCCGATGCGGTGGCGATGAAACCGTCGACCAATACCAAGCGCCGCGCTTGTGCCGCGCCAACCATGGCCCCAGCCATCATGGCCATCTCGAACCCGCCGTATTCCGCCATCGCGGCTTTGGCGCTCAGCTTCGGTTCGGTGCGCGCAGCCGCGCGTTCCAGGACTGCGATTTTGCGCTTTAGTCCGTCGTCATCCCAGCCCGTGCCGCGCCCGGCCAGTTCGCCAACAGGCAACCCAAGGACCTTGGACGCCACCAAGGCGGCAGCGGACGTATTGGCAATTCCCATTTCGCCAAAGGCCGCGACGTCTGAAACGCCCTCAATCCCCATTGCGCGACCTGCGGCAATCGCCGCTTCAAGCGTTTCAGCGGACATGGCGGGGCCCTGCGCGCTGTTGGCGGTCCCCGGCCCCATGCGCCGATCTATCAAATAGGGGTGAGCAATCGTATCGAGGACGCCCGCGTCCACGACAGTCACCTGCGTCCCGAGAGTTCTGGCAAAGACCGTCGCCGCCGCACCGCCGCCTAGAAAGTTCAGAACCATCTGTCCCGTCACGGCCTGCGGGAAAGGCGAAACACCTTCCGCCGCGATACCATGATCGCCCGCGAAAATCGTCAGGTGGCATGTCTCAGCCTTGGGCGTCAGCGTGCCTTGGAGCGCGGCGAGTTGCGCGGCAAGCGTTTCGATCGCACCCAGCGAACCGGGTGGCTTCGTTTTTCCATCAATGGCCGCCTGTATGGCCTCGGCGCTCAGTGCCATTTCGCGATCGGTGGCAGGCTCATGAGCACGGCATTGGCGTCATGACCCGTCGCTAGGCCAAACTTGGTGCCCCGATCATAGACTAGGTTGTACTCGGCATAGAGCCCGCGATGGGCGTATTGCGTTTCCTTATCGTCATCCGTCCAAGGCATATCCCGACGCTTTTCGGTCAACGGAACGAAGGCGTTGAGGAATGCGCGACCGGCGTTTTGCGTAAAGGCGAAATCCGCCTCCCAATCGCCGGTGTTCAGATCATCGTAGAAAATCCCGCCAACACCTCGGGCGCGACCCCGATGGGGCACATAAAAATACTCATCCGCCCACGCCTTGAAGCGATCATAGTAGTCCGCGCCGTGGGGATCGCAGTGTTCTTTCTGTACGCCATGAAAGAATGCCGTGTCCTCGTCGTACTCGATGCAAGGGTTGAGGTCTGAGCCACCGCCGAACCACCACGCATGGGGCGTCCAGAACATGCGGGTGTTCATGTGAACCGACGGGCAGTGCGGGTTCTGCATATGGGCAACAAGGCTAATACCGCTCGCCCAAAAGCGTGGATCTTCGTCCATGCCCGGCACACCGCGGGCCGCCATCGCCTTTTGCGCGGCCTCACCAAGCTTGCCGTAGACGGCCGAAACATTGACCCCAACTTTTTCAAAGACACGACCGCCCCGCATAACGCTCATCAAACCGCCACCAGCGTCGCTGCCATCGTCCGAGCTACGCTTCGTCTCTTTGACCTCGAAACGTCCAGCGGGCTGGTCGGCGAAGGGGCCAGTGGTCTGGGTATCTTCAAGCCCTTCGAAGGCGGCTACGATCTCATTGCGCAGGGATCTAAACCAGCCAGAGGCCCGCGCTTTCTTGTCATCGAACTGTTCTGTCATTGTCCTTCCTTGCCCGCTTCTGCTCGGCGGGACCTTGAGGCAGATCAACCTTAGACGCGGGGGATGTCAATGCAGCGTGACAGAGAACCAAAGGACCCAGCCCGGGTTCAAGGCCGAAGCCCGCCGGGCAAGCGCCGACCCGCGCCTGAGGGGCGGCGCTACGTCACCACAAGCGCGCGGTCCAGTTGAAAGAAGACACGACAGCCATAAAGCGCCCAGTCTGCCTTGACGGAATGCGCCACCCCGCAGGTCGGCGCTTGCCCGGCTCAGCAACCGGCCCTACTAGCCCTAGTGCGCGGGCACATCCGCCGGATCGACCAGCGTCCGACCGCCATCGACCGTCAGGATTTGACCCGTCATAAAACCAGACCCGTCCGAGGCAAGAAACTGCGCCACTTCGGCCAATTCGCGCGCCGAGGCGATCCGATTGAGCGGCGTATGGTCAATGATCGTGTCACGGAAGGTGTCGTTCTCTTTGATCGCACCCTTGAGCGAAGCACTCATCACCGAGCCCAACGCAATCGCGTTCACCCGGATCCGGTGCGGTGCCAGTGTCACGGCCATCGAGCGTGTTAGCTGATCGAGCGCCGCCGAGGATACCGAATAGGCAAGCAGGTCCGGCTGCGTCCGTCGTGCCGCAATGGACGACAGATTGATGATCGAACCCGCGGGCCTTTCTTCGTCAGCATCCTCTGCCTTGGACTGCTTGATCATCCGCTTGGCAAAGGTCTGGGTCAGTCGCAACGACGTCATGAGGTTCTGATTGAGCAACTCGGTGACGGCGTCATCCTCGGGGTTCAGGGGGTCCGCGCTCATCATCTGACGGGCCGCGTTGATCAGGATGTCCACGCGGTCAAATGCATCGAGGGTCGCAGAAAGCAAGTTCGCCACCGTCAGACGCTCCCGCAGGTCGCCCACGAAATAGCGGCTATTGCCGTCTTCTTCGTTAAGGTTGCCGACCTCTTTTTGCAACGTCTCTTCATCCATATCCGCGAACATCACGTTCGCACCACGCTCTGCGAATGTGCGCGCTATGGCCAGCCCAACCCCGTTGGCCGCACCGGTCACAACGGCGGTCTTTCCTGCGATCGAGAACGACATGGAATGCTCCTAGCGGCGGGGGACGGATGCGTGGAAGATCTTGAACCGGTTGTTTCCGGCCAGTTCTTTCCCTGTCTTAAAGCGCTCTTTCAGCGTGGCCTCGTAAGGCAGTTGACGATTGGCAACTAACCAGAGCGATCCTTTGGGCGCAAGGGCGCGGGCCGCGGCGTCGATAAACGCGCGCCCAAGGTCGGGATCAGCGGCGCGACTGGTATGGAACGGAGGGTTCATGATGATGGCATCCAGCGGTGTCTCAGGCTGCCAGGATGTTGCATCCGCCCAATGAAATTGCGCACGCGGGTCACTCAAGTTTTGCTTGGCGCATGACAGTGCACTCAAATCGGCTTCGACAAGGTGAATGCTATCAATCTCTGGCGAGGCTTGAAGGGCTTCTGACGACAGGTATCCCCAACCAGCGCCAAGATCGCCAATAGTCCCCTTCAGGGCCGGCAAGACCGAGGCCAAAAGGGCTGAGCCCGGGTCGACACCGTCCGCGGAAAACACGCCCGGGAACGTTTTGAACCCGTCAAACTCGGCAGGCTCGACCGCGAACTCGAGCAAATCCAGCGTCGGAGTGAGCGAAAACACCTTGCCGTGCGCCTTGGCCACGGCGGGCGAGACTTGCGTGATTTTGCGCACGGATTTGTAGAGACTGTCGATACCTGCATCCTTACCACCATCAACGACGATTGGCGCATCATGCGTCGCGGCCATGGCGATGCACGTCAGGTTGAGCGCCTTGGAGCGTCCGGCGATGATGATCGTCGCCGCTGGTTTTTGAGGGGCAGCGACGTCAACCGCGTATCCCATCGCCTCGAATGCGTCATGGTCCGGCTTGAACGTTGTGACGACGATCAGCCGATCCTTTGGCAAGGGCGAAAGATCATAGCCAAACGGCGGTCCGACAACGGCAATCGTGCCCGTCTCGGGAAGCGTGATGGCCCCGGTTTCAATGGCAAAGGCTAAACGGCTCATGGGAAAGGGCGTAGTGCCCCTATTCCTCTTTTTCCATCGTGCATTGCAGCGGATGCTGGTGGCGGCGCGCGAAATCCATCACCTGCCCCACCTTGGTCTCTGCAATCTCGTAGGAAAACACGCCCACAATCGCGAGGCCTTTTTTGTGTACCGTAAGCATCAGCTCGAACGCCTGCGCGTGGTTCATTCCGAAGAACCGCTCCAGCACATGCACCACAAATTCCATCGGCGTGTAGTCGTCATTCAGAAGCATGACTTTATAAAGCGGCGGCCGCTCGGTCTTCGCCTTGGTCTTGGTCAGCAGGCTGGTATCGGTACCGTCTTGTTTGTCGTCTTTGTCAGCCATGGCGCTCGGGGTATCTCGGTTCACACGAAAAGGATCGGCTTGTCGGTGCCTCGTCAGAGGCATCATATAGGCGCAGACTGTGCAGAGAAAAGGGCAAAGCGCATGGGATATGGCGCAAAACTGGCCGTAATCGGTTTCGATGCCGATGATACGCTCTGGCAGAATGAACGGTTTTTTCGCCTGAGCCAAAACCGGTTCGAAGACCTCTTGGCCGATTTTGCCGAAAAAGATCACCTCGCCGAAAGGCTCTTGGCCGCCGAGCGGCGCAACCTTGGGCATTATGGTTTTGGGGTAAAGGGCTTTACCCTTTCGATGATCGAAACCGCGCTCGAAATCACAGAAGACCGGGTTCCGGTCTCGGTCATTCGCGAGTTGATTGAAATAGGTCAGGACCTGCTGGCGCACCCAATCGAGCTTTTGCCCCATGCCAAAGAGACGGTCGAAACCCTTGCCGGCAGCCATCGGATCCTTTTGATCACCAAGGGTGACTTGCTGGATCAGGAACGCAAGCTGGCGCAATCGGGACTTGGCGACCTGTTCGACGGCGTCGAGATCGTTTCGGACAAGACACCGGAAACCTATGCCAGCATTTTTGGAAGCGATCCTGCCCTGATGGCGGGCAATTCGCTGAAGTCCGACGTCATCCCCGCCCTAGAAGCGGGCGCTTGGGGCGTGCATATTCCCCATGATCTGACGTGGGCATTGGAGCATGCAGAGGCGCCGCAACGTGCACCACGGTTCCGCGTCTTGGATAGCCTTGCGCCGTTGCCCGCGCTGGTCGAAGAAATCGAATCCACGACATGATGTGCCATCTTGCGCGTAACGACTTCTTAACCACGAGATGTGGGTCGCACTTCAGGCACACCCGCCATACCCCTGAAAATTAAATGTTTCCGCATAGATTCGACCGTGTTAGCGTCCACGCAAATTAATCGCACCGGGGAAACATCCGGGCGGCTGAGGCAGAGCAATGATCCGAATGAAAACCACTGGGGCGGTGTGGTGCGGCGTTCTCGCGTGCGCAATGCTGTTCACTTTCGCTGGGCAAGCCTTGGCTGCCCCTTACGCAGCGCTGGTCATGGACGCCCGAAACGGCAAGGTCCTGCATTCCCGAAACGCTGATACGCGATTACATCCAGCCTCTCTAACAAAGATGATGACGCTCTATGTCGTCTTCGAAGCGGTCGAGAACGGCGAAATCTCGCTCGATACAAAGGTGACCATTTCGCGCGCGGCGGCGGCGGAACCCCCTTCGAAACTGGGTTTGCGCGCCGGGCAGAAGATCGCTCTTCGCTATCTGATCCGCGCTGCAGCAATCAAATCCGCCAACGATGCCGCCACGGCGTTGGGCGAAGCTATTGAGGGATCCGAGGCCGCTTTCGCGCGCCGCATGAACCGCACGGCCAAGGCGCTTGGCATGACACGCACGACGTTCAAGAACGCCCACGGCCTGACCGAGTCCGGGCATTTGTCCACTGCCCGCGATATGACGATCCTCGGGCGGCATTTGTTCTATGATTATCCCGACTACTACAACCTGTTCAGCCGGGTCACGACCCATGCCGGGATCAAGAACGTCTCGAACACGAACCGCCGCCTTCTGGGCAGCTATCGCGGTGCGGACGGAATCAAGACCGGCTACACCCGCGCTGCAGGTTACAACCTGACCGCATCTGCTGAGCGCGGACAGGAGCGCATCATCGCCACGGTTTTCGGCGGCCGCTCGACCGCGACCCGCAACGCACGCGTCGCCGAACTTTTGGACATGGGCTTTTCCCGCGCCCCGTCGCTGGTCGCGGTTCAAAAACCCAGCATGCCCGTCTATGACGACCGCCGTTTTGCCGGCAAAACCATTCGCCCCAACGGGCTAATCACGGCCAGCCTTCGTCCCATGCCGCGCCCAGGATCGACGGCCCCGGTCCTTTTGACGGCGGATGCGCAGGCTGAAATCGATGCCGCAGTCGCTTCCGTCGCGGCGGCAATCGCCGCAGACGTCGCTTCGGCGACAATGGTGGAAGATACGCGTGAGGCCATGGGGTCGGCGGCAATTGAACCCGTCCCGCAGATTGCGGTCTTGCCGTCCTCGGTCGTGCCGCGTCCCCGTCCCGATGACACCGGATTTGAACCTGTCGTCGTGACGCGGCTTTCAACGTCTGGCAACGATGCCTTTGGCGTTTCAATCGGTCGCTTTACAACGCGCAATCAAGCTGAACGGGCCTTGCTCAAGACCGCGCTTGTCGAACTGGCCACGCTCGACTCTGCCTTGCGTAAGGTCGTGCAACGCTATGGAACTTTTGAGGCGAATTTCATCGGCCTGTCCGCCGAGCGCGCAGAGTTAGCCTGTCGCCGCCTTGAAGCCCGCAACATCGCCTGCGAACCTATCACACGTTAAGGGGCTCTGCCCCTTAGACCCCAGGATATTTATGGCCAGATGAAGCTGGCACAGGGATTGATTTGTAATCAGGCTGCTTGATCGCCGAAGGCCGCGCGCATCAGTTCGCGTGTGTACTCTGTTTTGGGCGCAGTAAAGATTTCATCTGCCGTCCCCGCTTCGACCACATCACCGCTTTTCATGACCATGACCTTGTGGCTGAGCGCACGCACGACCTTCAGGTCGTGGCTGATGAACAGGTAAGCCAGATCATATTTTTCCTGAAGGTCACGCAACAGGTCCACGATCTGGACTTGTACTGTCATGTCCAGTGCGCTGGTCGGCTCGTCCAGAACAACCAGTTTCGGGCGCAGGATCATCGCGCGTGCAATGGCAATCCTTTGGCGCTGGCCCCCTGAGAATTCATGGGGATAGCGATGCATCATTGCCGGATCGAGGCCGACTTCCGCCATGATTTCAGCCACGAGTTCGCGCTTTGACTTGCCACGGCTGACCTGGTGGACGCCCAGGCCTTCGGCAATGATTTCCTCAACGCTCATGCGCGGGCTGAGGCTGCCGTAGGGGTCCTGGAATACGATCTGAAGGTCGGCGCGCAGCGGGCGAAGCTGGCGCGTTCGCAGCCCTTGTATGTTGCGGCCCATGAACGTCACAGGTCCTTCTGACGAAATGAGCCGCATGATCGCCAAAGCCAGCGTCGTCTTGCCCGACCCGCTTTCGCCAACAATCCCGACGGTTTCGCCGGCGCGCACATCGAGGGTCGCGGAATTGACGGCCTTCACATACCCGACCGTCCGCTTCAAAAGCCCACGCTCAATCGGAAACCAGATCTTGAGTTTGTCGGTTTCGGCCACAACCGGGGCATCCGGTTTCACCGGCTTTGGCCCGCCGACCGATTCAGCGCTCAACAGCTTTTGCGTATAGGGGTGCCGTGGGTTGCCAAAAATCTCTTCGGTCGTCCCCGCCTCGACAATCTCGCCATCCTTCATCACGCACACCCGGTCCGCAAACCGCCGCACGATCCCCAGATCATGGGTGATAAACAGCATCGACATGCCCAGATCGCGTTTGAGGTCAGCCAGCAGCTCCAAAATCTGCGCCTGAATCGTCACGTCCAATGCCGTCGTCGGCTCGTCCGCGATCAGAAGATCGGGATTGTTGGCTAGTGCCATGGCGATCATGACGCGCTGCCGCTGCCCACCTGACAACTGGTGAGGATAGCTCTTGAGGCGCATCTCGGGATCCGGGATGCCGACCTGATCCAACAGTTCGATGACGCGGGCCTCTGCCGCCTCACCGCGCAGGTTTTGGTGGATTGAGAGCGTTTCGATGATCTGCTTGTCCAGCGTGTGGAGCGGGTTCAGCGACGTCATCGGCTCCTGAAAAATGAAACTGATGTCGTTGCCACGGACACCGCGCAGCTCGTTTTCAGACGCTCCAACCAGTTCCTTGCCCTTATAGGTTACGGAGCCATTGATCGACGCACTGTCCGGAAGAAGGTTGACGGTCGAAAGCGCCGTCACCGACTTGCCAGAGCCACTTTCACCAACCAGCGCCAGCGTCTCCCCCTTTTGGAGGTCAAAGGACACGCCTTTGACCGCTGGCATCTCGCGCCCATCCTGGCGAAACGCGATCTTCAGATCGCGGACCTTCATCAACGTGCTCATGAGAAGGTCTTTCTGGGGTCGAATGCGTCACGCACGCCTTCAAAGATAAAGACGAGGAGTGACAGCATGATTGCGAAGGTAAAGAAGGCCGTGAAGCCCAGCCATGGGGCTTGCAGGTTCTGTTTGGCCTGAAGCGTCAGTTCGCCCAGCGAGGGCGCCGAGGACGGCAAGCCATAGCCGAGGAAGTCGAGCGTTGCGAGGCCGCCGATCGTGCCTGTGACGATGAAGGGCAACAGCGTGACCGTCGCCACCATGGCATTGGGCAGCATGTGGCGGAACATGATTGTCCAATTGCCGACACCTAGCGCGCGCGCGGCCCGAACATATTCGAAATTGCGCGCCCGCAGGAATTCCGCGCGCACCACGCCCACAAGGGCGGGCCATCCAAACAGAATGGACAAGAAGACCAGTAACCAGAAACTTCGCCCGAAGATCGCGAAGGTGATGATGATGATATAGATGCCCGGGGTCGCGCCCCAGATCTCGAGGAAGCGCTGGAAAAGAAGGTCCAGCCAGCCTCCGAAATACCCTTGGAGCGCGCCTGCGATGATCCCGATCACTGCGGCTGCTCCGGTTACGATCAATGTGAAGACTATCGACAATCGGAAACCATAGATAACGCGGGCTAGCACATCGCGCTTGGTGTCGTCCGTGCCGAGAAGGTTTTGTGCATCGGGCGGACCTGGTGCCACACCCGGTTTCTCGACAATCGTATCATAGGAATACCGGATAGGCGGCCAAAGGATCCAGCCCTGCTCGATTTCGGCACCGTTCACGACGCCGGTCTCGGATTGCGCGATAATACCTTCGGGGTCGTCAAAGCACACCTCGAGACCGCCGGAGCGGATAAGGCATTCGACCTCGATATCCGAATACTGCGCCTCTGTGCGGAAATCGCCGCCAAAGGCCGTTTCGGGATAGAAGCTGAAGACCGGCGTATAAAGCTCACCGCGATAGTTTACGAGGATCGGTTTCTCGTTTGCGATGAACTCGGCCATCAAGCTGAGGCCGAAAAGGATCGAAAAGATAATCAACGACCAGAAGGCGCGCCGGTTCTTCTTGAAATTGGCCCAGCGGCGTTGGTTGATCGGGCTCAGCCACATGCGCTTTTTGGGCGGCACGTAGATCGGCTCGGGCACTTCTGGTTTTAGGTCTTCTGCGACAGCCACCGGTCAGGTCTCCCGGCTTTCGAAGTCGATCCGCGGATCGACAAAGACATACATCAGATCGCTCAGGATCCCGACGATCAGCCCGATCAGGCCAAAGGCAAACAGTGTGCCGAAGATGACCGGGAAATCACGTGCGACAGCGGCTTCAAAGCCCAGTCGCCCAAGCCCATCGAGCGAGAAGATCGTCTCGATGATTAGGCTCCCGCCAAAGAACACGCCGATGAAAACCGACGGGAACCCGGCGATCACGATCAGCATCGCGTTGCGGAAGACGTGGCCGTAAAGGATCCGGCTTTCGGACAGGCCCTTGGCCTTCGCGGTGATCACATATTGCTTTTTGATCTCGTCCAGAAAGCTGTTCTTGGTCAGCAGGGTTAGCGTCGCAAACGCCGAAATGGTCGAGGCCAGAACCGGCAAGGTGATGTGCCAGAAGTAATCGCCGACTT
>CAZWZG010000074.1:0-15010 GCA_964638245.1 uncultured Rhodobacterales bacterium | reverse complement strand
ATAGGCGCGCAGTTGCTGGTGGTATTCGTCCACCGCCTTGGGGATCACGTCGAAATAGAGCCGCTTGGCCGTCTTTGGCTTCTGGTACATGAAGTAAGACAGGCTCTCGGGCGCGGCGTAGCGCAGCCAGTCTTCCATCGATAGACCGTTGCCCTTGGATTTCGAGATCTTCTGGCCGTGCTCGTCGTTGAAGAGTTCGTAGGTCAGTGTTTCGGGCTGGGGTTTGCCGAGTGCGCGGCAGATCTTGGTGGCTTGCGTGACGCTGTCGATGAGGTCCTTGCCGGACATCTCGTAATCGACGCCCAGCGCGGCCCAGCGCATGGCCCAGTCGGGCTTCCATTGCATTTTGACGTTGCCGCCCGTGACCGGGATTTCAACGCGCTCGCCATCGGGTTCCTCGTAGACGATCGTGCCTTTTTGGACGTTTCGCTCGAGCGTTGCCACCTGAAGCACGTGACCCGTTTTCGGGCTGACGGGCAGGAAGGGCGAATAGGTCGCCTGGCGGTCCGCGCCGAGCGTGGGCAGCATGATCTCCATGATCTTGTCGAAGCGTTCCAGCGCGGTCTGGAGCATCTCGTCAAAGCGGCCCGAGGTGTAGTACTCGGTCGAGGAGGCGAAGTCGTATTCGAAACCGAACCCGTCCAGGAACGCGCGCAGGCGGGCGTTGTTGTGGTGGGCGAAGCTTTCGTGCGTGCCGAAGGGGTCGCGGACGCGGGTCAGCGGCAGGTTCAGGTCCTCTGTCATCTGTTCTTGGTTCGGCACATTGCTAGGAACTTTGCGCATCCCGTCCATGTCGTCGGAAAAGCAGATGAGCTTGGTGGGCATGTCCGAGATCTGTTCGAACGCGCGGCGCACCATTGTGGTGCGCGCCACCTCGCCAAAGGTGCCGATATGGGGCAGGCCGGAGGGGCCGTAGCCGGTTTCGAACAGGACATACCCTTTTTCGGGCGGCGATTTCTGGACGCGTTTGAGCACCCGGCGGGCTTCTTCGAAAGGCCAGGCTTTTGCGCTCAGTGCGGCGTCGCGGAGGTCGCTCATGGGAATTGTCCTTTGAAATGGCGCCTTCTCCTATTGCCCGACTGCGTGGGCGTCAATAAATTGGCGTCATCGAATAAGGATTTCTTCCATGACCCCCGATCCCAAAACGCGCTTCACCGGGCAGGATGCCCTGGTGGCGGTCATGCTGGCCACGTCGGCCTCGGACGAGAACATGCGGTCGTCCGAGCTCTTGTCGATTGAGCGGATGGTCGGCCATCTGCCGGTCTTCAAGGACTATGATGCGGCGCGGATTGCGGCGGTGGCCGAGGCGGTGTTCGAATTGTTCGAGCGTGAGGATGGGTTGGACACGATGTTCCAGCGGGTGCGCGATGCGTTGCCGGACCGGATGTTCGAGGCGGCCTATGCGATGGCCTGTGATGTGGCCGCTGCGGATGGTCGTGCGGGCGAGGCGGAACTGCGGATGCTGGAAGAGATCCGATACGAGCTGGAACTGGACCGGCTGCATGCAGCTGCGATCGAACGCGGGGCGCGGGTGCGGCACATGGTGCTGTAGGGGCGCGTGACCGCGATCCTTTTGGACCGTCTGCCGGTGATGCCGTTTGTGGACACGCGCCTGCCTGGGTTGGCGCCGTTGGACGATGCCGATTGGATTACGGATCAGCCGGATGGACCGGCGCAGCTTGCGTACCGCGCGGAGTTGATCGACACGCGCCGGGACGAGGTGATCGCGATGCTGCCGCAGGCGAGAACGGCGTGTGACGAGCTTTACCGGGATGTGACGGGCAAAGAGGCGGGGGAGGACCCGCTTGGCGACCTGGGGCGTCGCGTGACCGAGGATTTCTGCATTCTGGATCGGGAAGAGGGCGCGGAAGAATATCGGTTGGTGGCTGCGGTGCTGTGTTTTCCGTCCCACTGGGTTCTGGCCGAAAAGATGGGCCAGCCGCTGACGGAGATCCACGGGCCGGTGCCGGATTATGACGGCGATCTGGCGCGGCGGGTGAACCGGGTGTTCGAGGCGATCCGCCCAGCACCAATGTTGGTGCGCCACAACTGGATGCTGCATTCGTCGCCCGAACTGTTTGCGCCGCTTGGTCAGGCCGCGGCGGGAGGCGAGGTGTATCTTCGAAGCGAGCGGCAGACGTTTCGGCGCCTGAAAGGGACGGGCGCGGTCGTGTTTGGCATTCGCACGAGCGTGATGCCGGTCACCGGGCTGGAGCCGGAGGAGGCGCGGGCATTGCTGGCGGCGATGGAGGCGCAGTCGCCGAAGACGGTAGCGTACAAGGGTGGCGCGGCGTTTTATGCTTGGGCGCGGGCGGTGGTGGTTGGGTTGGCTGGAGAGCATGGCCCGGAACAAGGCGCATAGCGCCGCCGGGCCAGCGCCTGCCCGTCCCGGCGGGCTGGCGCTTTTTCACCGCTCGCGCGCCGCTTGGGCGGAAGATGATCGTTCACCATAAAGCGCCAAGTTTTTTCTCCGACTAAGCGCCACCCCACGGGCAGGCGCTGGCCCTTTGTCGGCCTCACGCCGTGTAGGAGCGGCCCCACAGGCGGATCAGGTCTTTTTGCAGGCGGCGCGAGCGGTTGTTCCAGCCGCGCACGCCTTGGGGGCGTTCGCGTTGGGACACGGGGATCGCGTCGCGGCGGGGTTCGTCGGCGGTGAAGATGGCGAAGGCCATCGGGCGATCCTGACCTTCGATGTAGCCTGCGAGCGTCGAGACGAAATTGAGCGTGCCGGTTTTGGCGACGGCGCGTCCCTTGGTCAGGCCGGGGCCGTCGTTGGTGGCCAGTTTCACTTCCTTCAGCAGGCTCGGCAGCGCGCCCTCATGATTGGCGGCAAGGATTTGGGCCATGTCGGCGGCGCTGATCCGGCTGCCATAGCCGAGGCCGGAATGGTCGGCGAACCGCATCGTCTGCGCCCCGAAGGCGTCGGCGGCCCACGCGCTCATCCGGCGGCCCGAGCCCCAGAGGGTTCCCGGCGGGCGCGCGCCTTGCGCCGAAGACGCAAGACCAGCCACCTCGGCGGTGAGGTTCGTCGAGAATTCCAGCATGTCCCGCATCATCGTGGCCAGTGGAACGCTTTGTGTCGACGCGATGACGGTGCTTTCGGGCAGCTCGGCCATATATTCCGGGCGACTGACAAAGATGCTGCGGCTGCGGGCGATTTTCTGGAACGCGTCGGCGGCATAGGCACCGGGTGCACGGACCGGAAGCCAGCGCGCGCCGCCTTTGCCGAGCGCACGTTTTTCCACCGTCCAATGATCGATGCCGTTGCGGGTGGAATAGGTATAGACCGGGCCCTTTTCGTCGATGATCTCCATCCGGGAAATCCCGATGTCGGGGCGGTATTTGCGCGCGCGCGCCTGCATGGTGACGTCAAACCCGTCCTTGGCCGGTTCCCATTCGAAATGGATGCGGTTGAAGTTCAGGTTAAGGCCCGAGATCGAGGGATTGTAGCTGACGTGATCTGGTTGCTCGAGGTCGATGCGTTCGATGCGGGGCAGCGCGGTGTCGCAGTAGTAAAAACCGCCCATGACGGTTTCCAGCCCAAGCTCCTTGAGGGTTTGCGCCAGCGCGCCGAGCGCGTCGCTGTCCAGCGTGGGGTCGCCACCGCCGTACAGGATCAGGTCGCCCAGAAGCTTGCCGTTTTCGATCGGGCCGGTCGCGCGCAGTTCGGTTGTGAACTGGTGGTTCGGACCGAGCCGGTCCAGCGCATAGAGCGCGGTGATCGCCTTGGCGGTGGAGGCCGGCGGTTGGGGCGCGGTCGGAAAACGGCTTTCGATCAGTTCGCCGGTTGCGATATCGACAAGCGCGTAAGAGACGACGCCGCCGAGGCCTGCAGCCTTGACCAAAGCCTCGGCACGCGCGCTGGGCGATCCGAATCTGCTGGCCGGGCGAGGCACCGGGCGCAGCGAAGCGGTGACCTCGCTTGCCAGGCTGGGCATCGCGGCGGAGGCGGCTAGGGCCGCTAGAAGTGTCCGTCTGTTCATCGCGCGAGACATGGATAGACAAAAACCAAAGCATTGTGACCGGGGCAAGGCCCAAGACATAGGCAAACGCGCTACGCCGCGGATTGTGATCGTATCGCACCGAGAGGTTTATTTGACGCAAACGGGGTCGGGCCTAAGCTCAAAGACATAGCAATGAGGAGAAGGATATGCTGAGGCAGTGGCTTTTGGCGGTGGCGATTTTCCTTGGTCTTGGTGTGTCCGTGCATGCACAAGAGCTTCGGGACCCGGCCATCGAAGGGGTGATCCAATCGCAGATTGATGCGTTTCTGGTGGATGATTTTGAGGAGGCGTTCACCTATGCCTCGCCCAATATCAAACGGTTTTTCGGGTCGAGTCAGCGCTTTGGCATGATGGTCAAGCAGGGTTATCCGATGGTCTGGCGCCCGGGTCGGGTCGAATATCTGGACCAGGAACCCATGGGCAGCGCGGTTATTCAAACGGTTTTGATTACGGATCAGGACGGCGTGCAGCATGCGCTGGCCTATCAGATGATCCCGACGCCCAATGGCTGGCAGATCAATGGGGTACAATTCATTCGTCCGCCCGAGATCGGTGTCTGAGCACCGCACGCAAGGTTAAGAACGCCTTAACAGGGGATTGGTAGCTCTTTTGGCCGTGACGCGGCCCGCGCGAGGCGCGAGCTAACAATCCCCGAGATCCCTGACATTGCAGCCCGACGCATTCCTGCCGGAGCCGGCGGGTGATGCGCGTTGGTGGTCCCGGAGCCTTTGGAAAAGGATTTGGGATGAACAAGGCAATTACCGACGGGCTGATGCTGATGCCGCCTGCCTTTGCGGGCGGTCTGGACGTTTGGTCGAAGGAAGATGGCACGCCGGGCTCGGCGACCTATGACGGCGACCCCAACGCGGCCTTCGTGCCTGCGGATGCCGATTTCGGCGGCGCGCTGGAAATCATCAAGACCGAGGCAACACAGCGCCTGCGCTATACCGGCGAGACGCCGATCCTGCCGGGCTGCTACTTGCGCGTCACTGCGCGGGTGAAAGCCATGTCGGGCAACTTGCCGTCGGTGCGGATCGCCGCTTGGGCTGGCGATTCCACGAATGCACAAGTTACCGGGCTGACCACGACGGGGCCGTCGGTGACGCTGAGCACCTATGGTGAGATTGTCGAGGTCACCGCGATCATCGGTGCGGGGCTGCGCACGGGTGTGGACATGGTCTGGGGCTCTCAGGCGATCTATGGCCATTTCGGGCTGGACCTGACGGGCGCCAATGGCGGCGTTGTTCGTATCGACGACATCATCATCGAAGACATCACCAGCGTTTTCTTCCGCTCGATGATGGACTGGGTGGATGTGCGCGATTTTGGCGCCGTCGGCGACGGGGTGACCGATGACAAGGCGGCGTTTGATGCCGCGGATGCGGCTGCGAACGGGCGTCAGATCCTTGTGCCTGCTGGCAATTACCTGATCGGGGATAACACCACGCTGACGAACACGCCCCGCTTTGAGGGCACGATTGTGATGGCGGACGAACACCGCCTTCTTCTGCAGAAATCTTATGATTATGCGACCTATCTGGACGCATTCGATGATGAGGTTCTGGCGTTCAAGAAGGCGTTTCAGGCGCTGCTTTATTTCTCGGACCATGAAAGCCTTGACCTTGGCGGGCGCCGGATTGAGGTGAGCGAGCCGATTGATATGCAGGCGGCGGTCAACACGCTGGACACCTATGAAATCCGTCGCGTGATCCGGAACGGTCAGTTCAACGTCGTTCCGGGTGCGGCATGGGATGCCGGCGTTCAGACCAGTCAGGCGAACTATTCCAGCGCCAACCCGCTGGAGCTGACGGCGGTGGCCAATGTCGCCAATGTCGATATCGGCAGTCTGGTCGAAGGCACCGGCGTGGGGCGCGAGATTTACGTGACCGACAAGAACGTCGGCGCAGGGACGATCACGCTGAGCCAACCGCTCTATGCGGCGCCGGGATCGCAGACTTATACGTTCACGCGCTATCGCTATGTCCTGGATTTCTCGGGCTTTGTGAAGCTGTCGCGCCTGACGCTGACGGATATCGAGATCGATTGTAATGGCGAGGCGTCGGGCATCCTATTGGCCCCGGCGGGCGAGACGTTCCATTTCAAGGACAGCTTCCTGACCAAGGCGCGGAACAAGGGCATCACGTCCCATGGGATCGGCTGTCAGGATTTGCAGATCGATCGGTGTCATTTCCGCTCGGACGAGCAGCAGACGCCAGCGACGGCGCGGGTGTCGTCGGGGTTCAACGTCAATGCCAATGACGCCAAGATCCGCGACAACCGCTTCCAGCGGCTGGGCACGACGATGGTGCTGAAGGGTAATGGTCACCTGATTGTGGGCAACCACTGGTTCCAGGGCGACAATGAAACCGATGGCCCACGGGTGCCGGGGCTGGTTTTGACCGAGACGAATGTGAAATCGGTCATCACGGGCAATTACATCGACAATTGTTTTATCGAGTGGACGAACGAGCATGACGCGACGCCCGATTTCGGGACCGAGTTTTCGTTTGGCGGCCTGACGATCACGGGCAATATCTTCACGGTGAACGATGCCGCCCCATGGCACGCCTGGATCGTGATCAAGCCCTATGGCTCGGGTCATTTCATCCAAGGCCTCAGCGTGACGGGCAACACGTTCAAATCGCTCAACGGCGATACGGACCGGGTCGAAAAAGTCGATGACAGTATCGCGGGGCTGGATTTCAGCCGGACGCGGAATGTCGAGTTTTCGGCCAATACGTTTAACTCGATCACCCAGAACACGATCAATCCGGTCACGCTGCAGTTCGATCAGCCATCGGATGCGCAGCAATGGGTGCTGGATGTATCGGGGTATCTGCCGTTCGGGGGTTGGTCGCGCGAAGTGACAGCGGTTGTCACTGAGGATGCGATCCAGAACGGGTCCGCGCAGGACGTTTTTGCGATGCCCTATGTGACGACGAATGATGGTGCGAACAACAATTTCGTGCGCCTGACGTGGCCGGAACCGGTCCATGGGCGTGTCCATGTGACGGCGCGGGTCGACAGACCCATCTGACGGGGAAGCGCCGGTTGGGTGGGGAAAGGCGGGCATCTTGCCCGCCTTTTTTCGTGATTCAAATCAAGGTCGTCGTCGCCCTCAAAAGGTATCATTGGCGCAGGAAAGAGGAGGGTTAGAGATGTACAAGACAATTCTGGTTCCGATTGCGCCGGATCAGGAACGCGACAGCAATGGCGCGCTTCAGGTGGCGCGCAAACTGGTTGCTGATGGTGGCAAGATCATTGCTATCTCGGTCATCGAGCCGATCCCGTCTTATGTCGATCATGTGCTGACGCCCGAGATCCGATCTGACCGGGAGAAACATGTCGTACAGCATTTGACGTCGCGTGTCGGCGGCTCGTCAGATGTGGAAAGCCATGTGCTCCATGGTTCGCCCGCGCGTACGATCCAGTCCTTCGCCGAAGAGGTCAAAGCCGATCTGATCGTGGTGGCGTCCCATCGCCCCGAGATCAGTGACATCGTGCTGGGCAGCACGGCGGCGTGGTTGATGCGGCACTCGGACTGTTCGGTGCATGTCCTGCGCTAGCCGCGGGATCCGCCATAGTTCGTGACCTCGGTTCCGAACAGGCAGCGGGGGTAGAACGGATAGGCGTCGGTGGCAAAATAGATGTATTCACCGTTTACCGTCGCGCCGTTGCATTCATCCAGATTGCCCGCGCCCGCTACGTATTCGAAGTCCTGATTGTATGTGCCGTCGTGGGCGCCGTACGGGGCCGTTTGACGCTCGCCTGATTTCAGGACTTAGGAGGGCTGCGCGCTGTCGCCCACGTAGTGGATTTCGAACC
Source organism: uncultured Rhodobacterales bacterium (assembly GCA_964638245.1). Classification (GTDB taxonomy): domain Bacteria; phylum Pseudomonadota; class Alphaproteobacteria; order Rhodobacterales; family Rhodobacteraceae; genus CAZWZG01. The sequence continues at coordinate 7,181 of CAZWZG010000074.1, read as the reverse complement.
CGTCTGCGGCCCACCCAAGAAGCGTGTCTTCGGACGTGTCCAGCCAAGCGGCGGGCACACCGTGATAGTGGTAGACGCCGCCGGGGCCGACATGGGCGTTGTTGTCATCAAGGCCAAGAAGGTCGGATGCGCCGATACCATCAAGGTTCCAGCCTGAGGCGCTGTCGCGGGAGTGGCCGCGTGGGGAACTGGCATCGTACCAATCCGCTGTGCCTGGGCGGATGATCACGCCGTTTTCGGCGATCCCGACCGTGCGGACGACCTGCGCGGTTGTCCCTTTTTCGGGCGTGGCATCGACGCAAAAGGTTATGTCCTGCACCTCGATCGCATGGGGGTTCCCGCGGTTCGGAAACTGACCAACGCTGTGGTTGGGGATGCCGTTGGAGATGATGCAGCGCTGGTCGCCCTGAACGGTCACCCTCGCTTCGTTGATGGCGGAATGCACGGACACGGCAAGGCCGATGGCAATGGCGAGCGTGGTGATGGCGATTTTGAAAATGGGGCGACCTCGGTGAGCTGTATTGCAAGCTCATACGCGGGGTCGCGGGTTTTCCGTCGCAGGTTTTGGCGGGTGGCGCTAGGCGTGGGCGATCCGCTTGATCGTCTCGACCACGTTGACCGAGAAGAAACCGGGCAGGTTGCGCAAATCGTCCGCCGCGTTGGGCGTATCAAAGCCGAGGAAATCCTCTGGCCGGACGCGTTTTGGTGCATTGGCGGATTGTTCGTTCAGCGCGGTGGTCCATTCGGCGAGATAGGCGTGAACGGAGCGGCGCAAGGCCGTCTGGATCGGTGCGAGATCGTCCGGATCATAGGCCAGCGCCGCTAAAAGCAGGTTCGCCGCGTCGTACTCGAAATCCTTGAGATCGCTGATCACGAGCGGCGGGATTTTCTTTGTTTTGCCACGCACGCCGCGCACAGCGATGCAGGACCAGGGCAAAAGGAAGAGATAGCCGTTTTCGACGCCCAGCTCACGCTCTGTTCCCGGCAAGAAGCAGAGATCGCGCAAGCCGGTGGAATAGGCTTTGTTGAAGATCTGTTCGTCGTGGCGGTATTGCGCGCTGCCAAGAAGCTTGCGCATCACGGGTGTGCGTGGCTGTACGCCGGACGGTTTTGGCGCGGCCGGTGTCACAGGGCGCTTCTTCCGCCGTTGCTCAGACGCGGCTTGCATCCGTTGCGCCCCTTCGAGGATGGCGGGGGATTGCGGCTCGATCGGCGAGGATAGGTTTCGGCTGGTTTCACGCATGGCAAAAACATCCCAAACCAATGCGGCGGAAATATGAAATCAGACAAGGCCGGCTTCGGTGCAGGCCCGGAAGGCGGCCACTTCTTCAGCAGCACCCACGAGGGACACGATCGCCATTTCATCCGCAAGGAAGGACAGAGCGAAGCTGTTGTATTGTAACCCATTCAAAACGTTTCCAAATCCGCGATCTGTGACGGTGAGCGATCGTCTATCTTCACTGGCCACATGTCGGTCGGTTTGAATAAAAATGGGCATAGGTCCGTCAAAGCGCATCGAGAAAATCGACCCCTCCGGCCATGGTTCGTCGCGGGTGACGGTGATCGCGTATTCGCCGTTGCCCGGATCATAGGTCAGGCGCATTTCGGTCGCCTCTTCACTGTGGTCGAGGATGCAGATCGACGTGGCCGAGAATTCCCAGGCGGCGGCGGGCGAGGCAAGAAGGGCGAGGATCAAAGCTAGTCGCATTCATGGATGGTAAGTCTGAGCCAGCCCATGTCGAGCCTAATTGGCGTGACAAACAGCCATGGGGCCCTATCTTGCACCAGCGAAAGGGGCTTTGCGTCGCGCCGTGAGAAACACTGTCGAACGACCACACAACAGTCTTGCGCTTGTGCCCTTTGAAACGCTTGCCGTCTTTCTTGATTTCGATGGAACGCTGACGGAAATCGTCGATCGCCCCGAAGATGTTGGCTGGCGCGAGCGCCATACCCGCGCGCTCAACAGCGTGGTCCGGGCGACCGGCGGGGCCACGGCAGTGGTGTCGGGGCGCGGTTTGCGGGACCTTGAAACGCTTCTTGATGGGTTTGAGGGCGTGCTGTGCGGCGGGCACGGTGCGGAAATGCAAGGGTCCACAGGCGCGTCCGTGCCAGAAGGTTTGGATGTCCTGCTGGCGCGGGCCAAAGACGATAGTGCAGGGTTGGATGGTGTCTGGATCGAAGAAAAGGCGGCTGGTTTCACGATGCATTATCGCGCGAGACCCGAGGCGGGGCAGGCAGTCAAATCCGTACTAGAGGCCATTTTGAAGGACCGCGAGGATTTGCACCTATTCCCGGCCAAGATGGCGTGGGAGGTGCGCCCGAGCGCGCATTCCAAAGGCGGTGCGATTGCGCAGTTGATGGAGCAGTCGGCTTTTGCTGGCAAACGCCCCGTCTTTGCGGGTGATGACACAACCGATTTCGCGGCGTTCCCGGATGTGCAGGCCATGGGTGGCCTGACGATTGCGGTGGGCAACGCCGAGGTTGATGCCGATTTTCATGTGAGCGATCCGCGCGATATACGCCGCTGGCTGTTTGGAGAAGAGGGACCATGGGACGTCTGATCGTCATTTCGCAACGCGCGCCGCGCCCGGATCCGTCGGCGGATGCCGGGGGGCTTGTGGTGGCCCTACGCTCGACCCTGGAGGCGGAAGGCGGGCTTTGGATCGGCGTTGCGGGAGACACGACGCCCGACGGCGGCGAGGTGCTGGATTGGCAGGACGCGGGCGGCTTTTCCATCGGGCAACTGACGCTGAGCGATGCCGAGCATGAGGGGCAGTACCTTGGGTTTGCCAATGGCACGCTTTGGCCGGTGTTCCACAACCGCATCGATCTATCCCACTACAGCGCTGATGATTTCGACACTTACACGCGGGTCGCCGAGCGTTTGGCGCGACTGGTGGCCGCCGAGTTGAAGCCCGACGATACGATCTGGGTCCATGATTATCAGATGATCCCGGTGGCCCGGGCGCTCCGCGATCTGGGCGTGACGGCGCGGATCGGGTTCTTCCTTCACATCCCGTGGCCGAGCGTCGACAGTTTCCAGACGATCCCTCAGCATCGGCAGGTCATCGAGGATATGGCGGCCTATGATGTGATCGGGTTGCAGGCGCAGCGCGATCTTCGGAATTTCTCGAACTGTGCGATTGCCAGCGGGGTTGCCGAATGGCTCCCCACCGGGCGGTTCAAGATTGCGGGCAACGTCGTGACGCTTGGCCATTTTCCGATTTCGATCGATGTCGACGAGTTTGCGGCGCTAGCCAACAGCACCAAGGGTCAGATGCCGCGTGCCTATGAGCTGATCGGTGTGGAGCGCCTCGATTATTCCAAGGGTCTGCCCCAGCGCTTTTTGGCGTTCCAACGGTTTCTGGAGAAGAACGAAGATGCCCATGGCAATGTGCGGTTCCTTCAGATTGCACCATCGAGCCGCAGCGACCTTGAGGCCTATCAGGACATATCGGACGAGCTGGACCAGCGCGCTGGGCATGTGAACGGGCGCTTTGGCTGGATGGACTGGGTGCCGATGCACTATATCCGTCAGGCCGTTCCCCGCCCTGACGTCGCCCGGCTTCTGGCCGAAGCGCGAGTCGGCGTGGTGACGCCGTTGATGGACGGGATGAATCTTGTCGCCAAGGAATTCATCGCCGCGCAGGACGAAGACGATCCCGGTGTCCTATTGCTGTCCCAATTTGCCGGGGCGGCAGAAGAGCTCGACGCGGCATTGATCGTGAACCCCTATGATGTGGACGCGACGGCCGATGCCATGGCGCGTGGCCTGTCGATGTCCCTGGATGAGCGAAAAGAGCGGCACCGCCACAACCTCGAGCGGATCCGGTCGGCGACGATCCATGACTGGGCCACGTCCTATCTGAAGGTTCTGCGCTCGACCGTGCCCGCCGGCAGGGATATGCCCGCGGCGAGTTGACCAAATCGACAATACTTGATTTTTGCCCCTGATTCTGACATAGCGGCGCCGCTAGACCTCTTTTCGACCCTCGTTTTCCTTCTAAGGCAACGCGGTCCATCGATACGGACGCCTATTGCCACGCCGCTGCATCCTGCGAGCGGAAATAGATAGAAGGAACACACAGATGGCCAACGGCACTGTGAAATGGTTCAACACCACCAAAGGCTACGGCTTTATCGCGCCTGAAGGCGGCGGAAAGGACGTTTTCGTCCACATCTCGGCTGTCGAGCGTTCGGGTCTGACTGGCCTCGCTGACGACCAGAAGGTCACATTCGACCTTGAAGCTGGCCGTGACGGTCGCGAAAGCGCAGTGAACATCGCACTGGCCTAAGCGCCAGCGCACCAAACGAAAAGAGGCGGCCCCGTGTGGGGCCGTTTTTTATTGGGCGCATGACTGCGCACCGCTTTTCCTTGCTATAGCACGCGAGACCTGTCAGAGGGGCGGTGCTAGATATCTTCTCGATCCTCTGTTTTCCAATTCGGCAATGCAGTCTTTCGTTACGACACGCTATGCCGAGCCGCTGCATCCTGCGAGCGGATAACAGAAGGAATACACAGATGGCCAATGGCACTGTGAAATGGTTCAACACCACTAAAGGTTTTGGTTTCATCGCACCTGAGGGTGGCGGCAAGGACGTTTTCGTCCACATCTCGGGCGTTGAGCGTTCGGGTCTGACCGGCCTCGCCGATGACCAGAAAGTCACATACGACCTCGAGTCCGGCCGCGACGGCCGCGAGAGCGCAGTGAACATCGCACTGGTCTGAACGACCCTGCAAGAACGACGAGCGGCCCCGGTTTCGGGGCCGTTTTTTTATTGCACAGGCGCGATGTCACGAGCGCGCGAGGCCCCTTCGCGGGGACAGGCGGGCGCGCTAGGCTGAGGTATGAGACATTTCCTGCCCATGATCGCCGCAATAGCCGTACTTGCCCTTCTCTGGATCTTCGACGTGCCCCGCAGCTTAGGCGCGCACCCGCAATGGTCGCGCGATGTGGTGCTGTTGGGCGGCGGGATCGGGCTGGTGCTGGGCGGCTTTTCGGGCCGGGTGCCGATGACCGTGCGCCTGATCGCATTTGCGGTGCTGGCGGTCGGAGGCTTTGCCCTTGCGCAGTACGGCAAAACGGCCTTCGCGGCGTCTTATGCCGAGAACGCGCTGGCGGGTCGGTTTTGGTTCTTTGGCTGGCACGGGGCGCTGGCCGGAGTCGGTGCGTTGGTCTTCACGATTGGACGCAAGATCTGGCACCGATCCTCGACACCGGGGTGAGGTGATACGACGCGGGCACCGGGGGTTCTATTGGTGCGGATCGATCCCATCTGTGGAGCCAACAACCATAGGAGAGCCCCCATGCAATGCCCCATCGACGGCACCCAGCTTGTGATCGCGGACCGGTCCGGCGTTGAGATCGACTATTGCCCGCAATGTCGCGGCGTCTGGCTGGATCGGGGGGAACTCGACAAGATCATCGAGCGGAGCGGCGCGCACATGGCGCCCCCACCGCCGCCTCAAGCGCAGCAGCGCTACGAGGAGGAGGAGGAGTACTACGATGATCGCCGCTCCAAGAAGAAGCGACGCAAGGGCGGTGCGGCGGACTTCCTTGGGGAGTTGTTTGATTTTTGACGGGTGATGGGTGTGAGGGCGCATCCTACCGCCCGTAGGATGGGTGATTTTCACCCATCGTTAACCAACACATGACGAAATGCGCCGATGACCAATTATCGGCGGCTCCGTGTCGCAGGCGGCACGTATTTCTTCACAGTGAACTTAGCAAATCGCGGGTCGACGACGCTGACCGACCACATCGACGCGCTGCGCGAAGCCGTGCGCGTAACCCGCTCCGAGCGGCCGTTCGGCATCGACGCCGCGGTCGTGCTTCCCGATCATCTCCACATGATATGGACCTTGCCCGGTGGCGACGCGGACTTCTCGACCCGGTGGCGGTTGATCAAGTCGCGGTTTTCGATGGCGGTAGGGGTGCACGCGCCCCGGACCGGGTCACAATCCGCGAAAGGCGAGCGCGGGGTATGGCAGCGGCGGTTTTGGGAGCATGTCATCCGCGACGAGGCGGATTACGAGGCGCATGTGTGGTATTGCCGGGAGAACCCTGTGAAGCATGGATACGTGGAGCGGGCCGAGGATTGGCCGTGGTCGTCGGTGCATTGGGTGGGGTGATGGGTGCGAGCACCCATCCTACGTTTGTCGAGCGCTTGATTTTGCAGACCAACGGGAGAGGTAGAATCGAATAGAATCAAGAAGTAGGTCAGCCTCTCTTCCGTCATGCCGAGGCGCACCATAGTCTCTAAGTCGACGAGTCTCGTCGATCACTGTAATGGTTGATGAGAATGCCGAGACCAGGTAGTCGGCGTAGTAGCCGCTTAGACCGGGCCGCGGATGCGCCAAACCGTCTCGAAGAAGTTTCAAACGAGACAAACCGCGCGATGGCTCATCCAGGGAACTAGTGCCCTTTTTTTGAATAATTGCTCCAGAGGCAAGCTTTGCACGACGAAGTAGCTGACCAATGTCGCCAATGTTTTCTTTGAACATGTCCGCGGTAAGTGCTTCCCAATCAGACGATCTACTGTCTTTTCCAGCAGCATAGAATTCGCCGACCCGCTTCTCAAACTTGTCGTTGAAAGCACCAAAGCCGTCAGTCCTTGTAAGTTTCTCAATTAGTAACGCGTAGAGGGCATCGTGTAGCGCGATTGCAATCCACCTCGTGCTTGCTTCGCTGTGATGTTCACTTTTCAGAAATTGGTCCGCCATCTTTAGGTTGGCGATAAAATGCGATCCATCATCGAATACCACCATATCCATTATCGCTTCACCGCCCCCGCCTCTTCACATTCCCCCCACGCTGCCCGGCCCGCCCGGCCGTTGACCGCCCCTTCGACTTCACCGCCGCCTCGCTCGCTTGCTCGACCGCCCATTGGCGGGCCATGGGGTCGTCCGCCACGGCAAGGTCCACGGCCTCCAGCCGTTTGACTTCATCCCGCAGCCGCGCGGCTTCTTCGAATTCGAGGTTTTCGGCGGCCTTCCTCATCTCGGCACGCAGGCCGTCCAGATGCGCCTCCAGATTCGCGCCGTGCATCGGTTTGTCGACCTTGGCGGTCAAGCGGCTCATGTCCGTGTCGCCCTGATAGAGGCCGGACAGCACATCCTCGACGTTCTTTTTGACCGTCTCGGGGGTGATGCCGTGTTTTTCGTTGTAGGCGATCTGTTT
>CAZWZG010000073.1:10153-15317 GCA_964638245.1 uncultured Rhodobacterales bacterium | reverse complement strand
GGGCCCGGCACCGGTCAAAGAACTGGCGGCACCCCATGACATGGCGCTGCCGTCCTTCCTCAAGCACATCGACGTGCTCGAAGACCGGCACCTGATCCAGACACAAAAAATCGGACGCCAGCGGATCTGTTCGCTGGAGCCACAGGCGCTCAGCCCGGTCTCGGACTGGCTCGAGCGGCAAAGATCAATTTGGGAACGCCGGATCGACCGGCTGGCCGATTTGGCAGAACGACTTGAAAAAGGAGGGGACGCATGAGCCTGCATACCGGACAATTCACAATTCAACGCACCATAAAGGCCAGCCAAGATCGGCTGTGGCATCTTCTGATTGATCCGAACGCCCGCACCGAATGGGGCGCGCCATCAGATGATCATGTGCTGGAGATGGTCCGCCATGATGTGCGCGAGGGTGGGCAGGATCTGCATCGCTGCGGCCCGGCGGACAATCCTGAATTCGAGGTTTCCACGCATTGGTATCATCTGGGCGAACAGGACAGCGCCTGCTTCACCGAGGTCCTTGAAATGGGCGGCACGCGTTTGAGTGTCAGTCTGGTGGGCTATGACCTGCGTGCGATTGATGGCGGGACCGAGTTGAACATCACCGTAACTGTGACCTCGCTGGTGGGTGAAGACATGACAAATGATCACCACGAGGGGTGGACGTCGGCCTTGAACCGGATGGAACGGATCGTTGCGCGCGAGACTGCAGATGCCTGAGTTCAACCCAGAGACCGACTTGCAGACCGAACGCCTCATCCACGCCAAGCCCGAGATCATCTGGCGGTGCTGGGCGGAGCCTGAGCTTTTCAAGGTCTGGTTCACGCCGCCGGGTGTCGACGTTGTCAGTTGCGAAAATGTGCTGGAACCTGGCGGGCGTGCTTTCAACGTTATGCGTCTGCCCGATGGAAACGAGATGCCCAATGACGGCAGCTTTATCCATGTCGAGTTGCACCGGCGGTTGGTTTACACCGACGGGTTGCTCGCAGGGTTCAGGCCGCAGCCAACGATATTCATGGTTGTTGACCTGACGTTGACGCCAAAGGACGGAGGGACACTTTACCATGCGCATATCATGCACGCGACAGCCGAGGCGCGCGATCAGCATGAAGCGATGGGGTTTGAAGATGGTTGGGGCACGACCCTGGCGCAACTGGACGCCCTTGCTGCGACGCTTTGAACGCGTTGAAAACCTTGCCAAACGCGCCGCGCCGGGGTTTCATCGACCTTGGCGCGCGCTCTACGCCGCATCGACCGCGCGCCTTGGATCGGCAGACCGGGTAAGGCGGCGGGAATTCACATGGAAATCCGTTTTCGGCTGAACGGAGAGGATGTCACGCTGGACGTGACCGATCCGACCGTGACGCTGCTGGACTGGCTGCGCGAAAGGCGTGGGCTGACGGGCACCAAGGAAGGGTGCAACGAGGGCGACTGCGGGGCGTGCACGGTGATGGTCACCGACGCAGGCGGGGCCAAGGCGCTCAACGCCTGTATCCTGTTTTTGCCCCAGATCGATGGGTGCGCGGTGCGCACCGTCGAAGGCATCGCGGGGGACGAGATGCACCCGGTTCAGGCGGCGATGGTCGAACATCACGGAAGCCAATGCGGGTTTTGCACGCCGGGATTTGTCGTCTCGATGGCGACGGCGCATCTCAACGGCAAGACCGATCATGCTGATCAGGTTGCAGGGAACCTCTGTCGCTGCACAGGGTATGCGCCAATCCTGCGCGCCGCAGCCGCCGCTGAGGGCGCAGCGATCCCCGATCACATGCGCGACGCTGCCCCTGAGCGGGCGGCAACAGCCGCCGCGAGCAAGGAGGCGGGGTGGGCCCTGCCCACCTCCTCCGACGCGCTCGCAACTCTTTACGCCGACACACCCGATGCGACGATCGTTGCCGGGGCGACAGATGTGGGGCTTTGGGTGACCAAGCAGCACCGCGATTTAGGTCAGGTGATTTTTCTCAAGAACTGCAGCGACTTGGCCGAGATCTCCGAAACCGATGCTGGCCTCAGGATCGGCGCTGCGGTGACCGTGGCCGCACTGCGCGAAGCGATTGCGGACACCTACCCATCACTCGCCGAAATGCTGCGCCGCTACGGTTCGGAACAGGTTCGTCAGGCCGCGACCGTGTGCGGCAACATCGCCAATGGGTCTCCCATCGGGGATAGCCCGCCTGCGCTGATCGCCATGGATGCGGTCCTGCACCTGCGCCATCGCGACACGCGGCGCGACTTGCCGCTCGAAGATTTTTTCATCGACTACGGAAAACAGGACCGCGCGCCCGGAGAGTTTGTCGAGGCCGTGACGATCCCGCCGCAACCGGCCGAGACACGCATCTACAAACTGTCAAAACGGTTCGATCAGGACATTTCGGCGGTCTGTGGCGCGTTTCGGATCACGGTGTCGGGCGGGCTGATCTCGGAGGCGCGGATTGCGTTTGGGGGCATGGCCGGAACGCCGAAGCGAGCGCGAACGGTTGAGGCAATCCTTCAAGGCCAGCCGTGGCGGGAGGAGACCGTTGCGCTGGCCAATGAGGCTTGGAGCGCGGATTTCACCCCGCTATCGGACGCGCGCGGCTCGGCGGCCTATCGGTTGGAGGCGGCGCGCAACATGCTGATGCGGGCATGGCTCGAGGATCAGGGGCAGGCGACCTCGGTTCTGGAGGTGTCCCCATGAGTGTCGGCAAACCCCTGCCCCATGACGCCGCGCCGCTGCATGTTACCGGCGCCGCCCGTTACGTCGATGACGTGCCTTTGCCTCAAGGGGCGCTGTCGCTTGCGTTCGGATTGTCCGAGGTGGCCCGTGGGCGTATCGTTTCCATGGATCTTGAGGCGGTGCGTACAGCACACGGCGTCGTCGCGGTCCTGACCGCTGAAGACCTGCCGTTTGCCAACGATGTCTCTCCGTCCGCCCATGACGAACCACTGCTGGCGGATGGTGAGGTGTTCTATGTCGGCCAGCCTCTGTTTCTTGTCGTGGCCGAAAGCCATCTTCTGGCCCGGCGCGCCGCACGCCTTGGCGCGGTGGACATCGAAGAGATGCCCGCGATCCTGACCATCGACGATGCAATCGCAGCCGATAGTCGGTTCGAGGAAGGCCCGCGCGTCTATGGTCGCGGCGATATCGAGGCTGCGCTGAAAGCCGCCCCGCACTCGCTTGAAGGGTCCTTCGAAATCGGCGGGCAAGAGCATTTCTATCTGGAAGGACAGGCCGCGCTGGCCTTGCCGCAAGAGGATGGCGACATGGTCGTACAGTCCTCGTCCCAGCACCCCACAGAAATCCAGCACAAGGTCGCCGAAGCGCTGGGCGTTCCGATGCATGCGGTGCGGTGCGAAGTGCGCCGAATGGGCGGCGGGTTTGGCGGGAAAGAGAGCCAGGGCAATGCCTTGGCCATTGCCTGCGCGCTGGCTGCGCGGGCCACGGGCCGCGCTTGCTCGATGCGGTATGACCGGGACGATGACATGGTCATCACCGGAAAGCGCCATGATTTCCGCATCAACTACCGCGCCGGATATGACGACACCGGTCGCGTTTCAGCGGTCGAGTTCACACAGTATTGCCGCTGCGGCTGGGGACAGGATTTGTCCTTGCCCGTGGCAGATCGCGCGATGCTCCATGCCGACAACGCTTACTTCTTTGAGACGATCCGGATCGAAAGCCATCGCCTGAAAACCCATACCCAGTCCGCGACCGCGTTTCGCGGGTTCGGCGGACCCCAGGGCATGGTCGGCGTCGAGCGGATGATGGATCATGTGGCGCATGCGCTCGGGCTCGACCCGGTCGCGGTGCGCCGGGCGAATTACTACGACGCCGCCGAGGCGACGCAATCTTCCACCCCTCAAACGCCGGGAACAGGGCGTCGCTTTGGGGGCGCGCACTCGCCAAAACCGGTGACGCGGAGTGTGACGCCCTACGGGCAAGACGTTGATGATTTCATCCTCCACAACCTGACGGACCAATTGCTTCGGTCGTCGGACTATGCCGCGCGGCGGGCTGCGATGGATGACTGGAATGCTAGGAATGACGTCCTGAAAAAGGGCATCGCGTTTTCACCCGTCAAGTTCGGGATTTCCTTCACGCTCACGCACCTCAATCAGGCAGGCGCGCTGGTGCATGTGTATCAGGATGGCTCGATCCACATGAACCACGGTGGCACTGAGATGGGGCAAGGGTTGTTCCAGAAGGTGGCGCAGGTGGCGGCGGATCGATTTGGGGTTCCGGTCGAAACGGTCAAGATCACTGCGACAGACACCGGCAAGGTGCCCAATACATCGGCCACGGCGGCGTCTTCGGGCACGGACCTGAACGGAATGGCGGTGAAGGCGGCGTGCGATACGATCCGGGACAGGATGGCAACTCACCTGGCAGAGCGGTATCAGGCGGATGTCGCGTCGGTGCGCTTTGCGGACGGCCAAGTGCATGTGGGAGCAGAAACACTGAGTTTTGCCGAGGCGGCCACCTCGGCCTGGGAAAACCGCATTTCGCTGTCCTCCACGGGTTTTTACAAGACGCCCAAGATCGTTTGGGACCGGATCAAGGGTGACGGGCGGCCGTTCTTTTACTTCGCTTATGGCGCGGCAGTGACCGAAGTCGTGATCGACCGGCTGACCGGGGAAAACCGGATCTTGCGCGCCGATATCCTGCACGATTGCGGCGCGTCCCTGAACCCGGCACTCGATATCGGCCAGATTGAAGGCGGATACGTGCAGGGGGCCGGCTGGCTGACGACCGAAGAACTGGTCTGGAACGACGAGGGTCGGCTTTTGACGCATGCGCCCTCGACCTACAAGATCCCCGCGGCCAGTGATGCGCCGCCCGTCTTCAATGTCTCCCTTTGGGATGGCGCGAACCGGGAAGAGACGATTTACCGCTCCAAGGCTGTTGGCGAGCCGCCTTTGATGCTGGGCATTTCGGCATTTCTGGCTTTGGGGCAGGCCGCGGCTGCTTGTGGTGAAGCGTACCCCGACCTGCCCGCCCCCGCGACGGCCGAGAATGTGTATTTCGCCGCAAAACGGGCGGGCGCATGAGTTTCGACCTGAATGCGCTTCGCTTGGCCGTGGCCGAGCATGGCCGCGTTGCGCGCGTTGTCATCACGCAGACGCGCGGGTCCGTCCCGCGTGAATCGGGCACGGCGATGCTTGTCTGGAAGAACGGCTTTTCCGGGAC
>CAZWZG010000073.1:0-10053 GCA_964638245.1 uncultured Rhodobacterales bacterium | reverse complement strand
CCTTGGCGCCCGAGAATTCGCATCATCTTGTCCTGACCTATTCGCATGCGCTGGATCTTTCGCTCGTTGCAGCGGTCCTTGCGCGCTCCCATGGATCGCTTGGCTTGATCGGAAGCGCTACGAAATGGGTACGGTTCCGGCGACGGTTGCTGGAAATGAACCTTTCGCTTGATCTGATCGACACGGTCCGCTGCCCGATCGGCGACCCGGACCTTGGCAAACACCCCCAAGCGATTGCATTGGGCGTAGCAAGTGAATTGATCGCCCTGAGCCAAAGAAAAAAGACCCGGACACAAGGTCCGGGCCGTTTGAGTTCACGAGGGGAAACTTAACTTCAAGCGTATTCGGGCGAGACCTGTACCTGGTCGAGCACCGGATATGCTGCACGAGGTGGATCTTCGGGCAACATGCCCAGATCCGGGAAAACTCTGTCGATGTCTGCGCGCACTGCGGGTTCCATCGCGGCGCGAGCTTCACGGGTGACGTGAAAGCTTTCGACCGGAAGACCGTTGGCGCAGAAGACCTGATGGCTGTCGAAAACCACATTGTAGAGCGTGATTTCCTCTTCCGAGCGGTCGATATAGGCCGCGTCGGACGAGCCGGAAATTTCATGAGCCGCCACGAGGCAAGCCTTGGTGTCAGGCTGATCAACCAGGCGCCAGCCCGGGATCAGGATGCGGTGGCCGGGTGCCAGACGCAGCGCACGCTGGGGCATCATCGGACCGATGGCACGCGGACCAAGCCAGACGGGCGCAAGCGCCGGGTTTGCGGCAAGATCCTTGGCATTCAGTGTTTGGGTCCACACAAGACGTACCGGCTGGAGACCAGCGTCGCGTGTGACGATCAGATCGCCAGGGCGGACGTTTTCGACACGACGGTCGCCACATGGGGTGCGCAGGTTCGCGCCAGCAAGCAAACCAGTGATCGGTTGTCCGACCAGATCCGCCTCCGTAATCCGCGTTGCGATTGTCATCTCCGTTACCCCGTTTGGCGTCGTATCCCTCGTGGTACATTGAGATGATGAATTGTGTCTGAATTAGGGAACACCAGTGTCCAATTACTGGTAAACATGGCGTTTTGTAACGATTTGGTAGGAAAATCCGGTCGCGCAGCTCGGGATTGTCCCATTTCGCGCGCGAAATTGGTGCTGCAATACGGCGTATCCGCCCCGGGGTCCGGGGGCAGCGCCCCCGGTTTTCTTCATCCGCGAGCGACTAGAATGGCCAGCGAAACTCCAACCGGCTTTCTAGAGGCGGCGCTAGTTCCGCCGGTTCATCGGCCAGTTCGCGCAACTGACACTCTCGTTCGACATTCTGTTTTGCGCGCCGCACACGTTCCAATTCGCGGCCATTGACCTGAATACGCAGTCGCAGAAGGTCTTCATTGCGACTGTCGGTGTCACCATCACCTTTTTCCAAAGCAACGCGATCCTCCTCGATGATACGCTCGTAGTAGGCAATCCAGCAGTCCAGGATTGCTTTGCGCATCTTCAAGTGCTCGTCCGTAAACGCCCCCAGATCCATACCGACGCGAAGATCCACCTCCCATGGCATGGGATCGCAGGGTTTCTCTTCGCGCGGTTTGGGCTTTGGTTCGCCGACCGGTGTTTCGACCTCTTCGTCAGGGATTGTTTCGCAATGGGCGAACCCATCGCCCCGCGGGATACCCGCAAGACCCAAATCCCGCACAGCCTTGCCCAGTTCGGGGTCATCGTAGTCCGGCTCAGGCTCGCCTGCATAGGCATCACCAGCCCCGCCTAGCAACCCAGCCCCCAATAGTCCTGCACCAACAAGCAAGCGCTTAAGGATCTCCATCAGTTTGTGGCGCACTGACTCCGTGAGGTTGCCCAAACCGGGCATGAGGCATCCTAACAAGAAACGGATCAGCCTCTCGAGACGCCTTTGAAAATCCGGCGTGCGCAGCACGTCCCAGGATCCGCCCGCGGCCCGGATTTCATCGGCAAGATCGCGCTTGAACGTCTCAAAACAGCGTCGCGCTGCTTCTGACGTCAGGTCGATGTGCAGATCGATCAACTCGGACGCGATCCCCGTGGCGATTTCGCCGGCAAGAATGGATGGGTCAGGGAATTCCATATGAGCCGAGAGCATCGTGAAGAAGCCCCACCAGAACAGGCCCGCCCCAAGAACGGCGCCGCCGCCGATCGTGACGGTCGGGCCCGCTAGCACGCCGATCACGCGGGCGACCGCGCCCCGCAAAAGCGCAAGCGCCGCCGGGCCCAATTCGCGGGCGCGCGCCATCAGCTGCGCAGCAAGGCGTTCCAGTTCGCGCAAACGTTCAGCCGTTGGAGATGCTTCGAAGGCCTCAACGGCTCTCAGGAATGTTTGCAATAGAGTATCGACCGGCACGGCCGGAGCAACGGATGTCATGGACCCCTCCCAGAGTTATGGCGTCCGACAAAGTGCCGGACAAAATGAATTCACCAGCTAAAATGCGGGCGGAGAGTATCACAAAACGAGTGTTTCTCCGAATGGAGGTTCAACCGTCAACGCGGATCACAGCATTCGTAGGATCATAGGGGCTGTCTTCGGTCACAATTGCCGTCCAGAGCTTGTCCTGCATTTTGACCTGCAAAACCGTTCCCGGTTTGGCGTGCTCGAGTGTCACGTAGCCCATCCCGATAGATTTGCCGAAGTGCACGGAATAGCCGCCCGAGGTCAGACGGCCAACGCGTGTGTCGCCGGCATAAAGCACTTCACGACCCCAGGGGTCGGCGTCTTCAGGACCGTCGATCAAAAGTGTCACGCATTTCGAGCGGATGCCGGTTTCGACCATTTTTGACTTGCCGTGGAATTCTTTCTCAAGATCGACAAACCGGTCGAGCCCGGCTTCAAGCGGTGTCGCATCGCGGCCAAGTTCGGTGCCAAACGCCCGATAGCTCTTTTCCTGACGCAGCCAGTTCTGCGCGCGCGCGCCCACGGGCTTCAGCCCGTGCTTTGCGCCCGCCGCCATCAACTGATCCCAGAGATAGTTCTGCATCTCGATAGGATGGTGGAGTTCCCAGCCAAGCTCGCCCGTATAGGCCACGCGGATCGCCTTGACCGGGCACATGCCCAGTTCGATGTTGCGCATCGACAGCCAAGGGAAGCGCTTGTTGGACAGGGCCGTTTCAGGATCAGGATCGCGGATGAGTTCCTTGAGGATGTCCCGTGATTTTGGACCCGCAATCGCAAAAACGCCCCATTGCGTTGTGACGTCTTCTTCGTTGACGCGGCCGAATTCGGCCTCTTTGTCCTCGATGGCCTTGTACAGGAAGTCCTCGTCATAGGCGTGCCACGCTCCGGCGGAGACGAGGTAGTAGTCGTTCTCGGCCTCGCGCACGATAGTGTATTCGGTACGGGTCGTGCCAGCGCTTGTAAGGGCGTAGGTCAGGTTGATGCGCCCCACGCGCGGCAGCTTGTTCGTCGTGAACCAGTCGAGGAAGGCGGTGGCGCCCGGCCCGGTCAGGCGATGCTTTGCAAAGGCCGTGGCATCGATCAGGCCAGCGCCGGTACGGATCGCTTCGGCCTCTGCCTTGGCATACTCCCACCAGCCGCCGCGCCGGAAAGACCGGGCGTCGTGATCGAAGCTGTCGGGCGCATCGAGCGGGCCGTAGTAATTCGGGCGCTCCCATCCGTTCACTTGCCCGAACTGCGCGCCCAGCGCCTTCTGGCGGTCGTATGCGGGCGCTGTCCGCAAAGGACGACACGCCTCGCGTTCTTCGTCGGGGTGATGAAGCACGTAGACGTGGGAATAGCATTCCTCGTTCTTCTTCATCGCGTATTCGGTGGTCATCCACGGGCCGTAGCGCTTGGGATCAAGGCTGGCCATGTCGATCTCGGCCTCGCCTTCGACCATCAGTTGGGCAAGGTAGTGGCCAGTGCCGCCCGCCGCCGTGATCCCGAAAGAAAAGCCTTCCGCCAACCACATGTTTCGCAAGCCCGGAGCCGGACCGAGGAGCGGGTTGCCGTCGGGCGTGTAGCAGATCGGGCCGTTATAATCGTCCTTCAGCCCGACCTCTTCCGAGGACGGGATTCGGTGGATGAAGGACATGTATTCTTCTTCGATCCGCTCCAAATCGAGCGGGAAGAGGTCGGCGCGGAAGCTGTCGGGGCAACCGTATTCGAACCGCGCGGGGGCGTTTTCCTCGTAAGGGCCAAGGATCCAGCCGCCGCGTTCCTCGCGCACGTACCACTTCGCATCCGCGTCGCGCAGGACCGGATGCTCGGGGTTGTTTTCGCGCCATGCGACCAGTGCAGGGTCGGGTTCGGTGACGATGTATTGATGCTCAACCGGAATGGCCGGGATCTTGATGCCGAGAAGCTGTGCAGTGCGTTGGGAATGGTTGCCCGTGGCGGTCACGACATGTTCGGCACGGATCGTGATCTGTTCGTCGGACGCAACAAGGTTGCCGCCCTTTTCGACCATCTTGGTCGCCACCACATCCCAGTAATCGCCGGTCCAGGTGTAGCTGTCGACCTGCCAGCGCCGCTCGATTTCAACGCCGCGCGCACGAGCGCCTTTGGCCATGGCTTGCGTCACATCAGCGGGGTTAATGTAGCCGTCCGTTGGGTGATAGATTGCGCCAATCAGATCCTCGGTGCGCACCAGTGGCCAGCGGTCCTTGATGTCGGAGGGCGACATCCATTCATAGGGAACCCCGCAGGTTTCGGCGGTCGAGGCATAAAGCTGATACTCGTCCATCCGCGCCTGGCTCTGCGCCATGCGCAGGTTGCCGACGACGAAAAATCCCGGGTTCAGGCCCGTCTCTTCTTCCAGTGTCTTGTAGAACTTGATCGAGTAGTCATGGATATGCGTGGTCGCATAGCTCATGTTGAAATAGGGGAGCAGACCAGCAGCGTGCCATGTCGACCCCGACGTCAGCTCGTCCCGCTCCAAAAGCATGACATCCGCCCAGCCCGCCTTGGCCAGATGATAGGCAATCGACGTGCCGACTGCCCCGCCGCCGACGATCAACGCTTTGACATGGGTTTTCACTCAAACATCCTCCCGGGCCCTACCGTACGAGGATTGTCTCAAACCCGTCAAACCGGGTCCCGGACACCCGACGCTTCTTGATGGGAATGCGACATACTGCTCGTCAACAATGACGCACTTCAGATTAGGTCAGCCCGCCTCAGCCTTGCGGCGACTTTCTCTATTAGGGTTCGCCTTGTTCGTTTGTTCCGAAGCAGTCGCGATGGCTGGTCCTTAAGTCGCTCATGGATCGTTTTTCGGTCCAACCAAGACGGTCTGAAGCCAGCCGCCATAAGTTCAATGTGTGACACTGACCAATCAGATAATTTCGCGAGCAGGATTTCACGCAGCTTGACGTCTATTGCTTCGAGTTCCGGCGAAAAATCCACTCGCTCGCGATGGGCTTGAAAGTCCTTGTAGAGTGCAACTCGCAAGGCGAGCAGATGCGAAAGGTTCATTTGCCGATGCGACGCTGCAGCAGCGCTCCAATCAGATCGGTCATTTCCCAGACTTGTCGATAACGCCCTCACACCAACGAGGTCCTGATCGAGGAAATACGCACCACCCAGTAGCCCCGCGCGGAAAGGGAAGACGACATCAGTCCAACCCCAGCCTTGCGCCCGACCAAAACGGGGAAAACAATCGAAAAGTTCCCGGGCCACAGTAAAGCACGCCCCATGAAACATGTGGGTGGTCGCTTCGAATGAACTAGCTGGATCGCGCCAGCGCTCATCATTCTGCACTTCAAACAGCGGTCGCTTACGCAAACCTTCTTCGTCAATCAAGGTGCCGCCTACAGCCACTAAAGTGGCTCCCGTGCGCTTCATTGCTTCGACGGAATTTTTTGCTCGGTCGGGCTTTGAAACATCGTCGCCGTGAAAAAACACAAAGATATCGCCTTTGGCTTGTTCTATGCACGCCATTAGATGGTCCGCGCCCAAGTTTTGAGGTTGCTCAATTAGCGTAACGCTTTTTGCTCCCCCGTAGTCGCGAACCGCTCTTTGCATCTCGGCGAATGTGCCATCTTGAGATGCGTCATCCGATAGTACGACATCAACGTCTTCAACGCTCTGGTCCAAAACCGATTGAACCGCTTCGTACACATAGTCGCGTTGGCGAAAGGCAGTCAGAATGAGACTAACCGAAGAACTGTTCGAAGGGCTTTTCATCGCGATCTACTCTACGACAAAGCTAGCTCTGAGTAGTTGCCGCTGTTCTTCGGTTGAAGAGGGTTCAGGTTGCGCGCCGATTGCCTGAAGGCGGGCAGAAGCAGCAATAGCTCTTTCAAAGAGGTCGAAATCGAAACGGTCTGGAACAACTATGTCATCGAGTTGGATCGCCTGGTCCTTTTCGACTTTGCGAATGAGTTCGACGTGCTCAGCAAGCCCCAACGGCAAGCCATTGTGGGAATTCTCCGAGACGTTTTCGATCAACCCGTAACAGGCGTGTCCTCCGATACCGTCAAGCGTCTCGCCTGCTTTCAGATCCCGTTTGCCATAGCTGAAGGTGTTCGTTTTGAACCCGTACGTCGGTTCGAGGAGGCTCTCACCAAGAACCACAGGGCCAACGATCGAAGCGAGGCTTTCAACGTGGCAAAGGTGATAGGGACGATAGAAGAGATAGAACGGGCCTGGCCCCATCTTGTAGTAGTCCATCATGAATGACTGGAATTCGTCCTCGTGATACCCTACGGCATAGACACCACCGCCAGGTTGAGCGCCCAGAATGTAGTCCACAACCGGCTTTCCACCGTTTCGCATGCGGTCTAGAATTGCACTAAAGTCAAACGCCCCAAGAACCTCTGTGACATCTGCAACGCGCGGACCGGTCATGCCTGGTTCTAACGTTTCCATGTCGAGCGCGTTTGCGAGTATGGCCATCTCGATGGAAAGCTTGGACCCATCCGTGTATGCAGTGCACATTTTATAGTCGAGCCGCCGCTTGTCAGCTTCCGGCTTGATCATTTCTGGATCCGCGTAGCGATCAAGATAGCCCTTAATGTTGCCCGCCATGACAGGCTCAAAGCCCCATAGCGACATGTCATCGATGACACGTTTTAGCACGCCATGCTGATCGCCATCGCAACTCGTGACACGAACGTTGTTCTGCTGGGCGAGTTCAAGGAAATACGGACCAAAGAAAAGATCGATCTCGGCATTCATCAAAACCACGTGTTTGCCGTTTTCGATGGCCGTCACAACAAATCGCGCGCCATCTTCAATGGCGCTCGTCGCTTCAACCAGAATGTCAACGTCAGGGCACTGTGCAACCAGTAATCCATCAGTCGTGAGTGCAGTCTTTCCGTTCCTGATGGTTGTGGATGCCTGCCTAATCGAGGACACGGCTTCATGCTCAATTCTGAATGAGCGTGCACAATCCCGCATAACCTCCGGATTGCTGTCGCAAATCGCAACGCATTCAACACCCGGTGTCAGTATCGTCTGGTAAAGAATACCGCGTCCCATGGCTCCGAGCCCAACAAGGCCCACACGAACGGGCCTACTACGATCCTTGAGGAGACGACGAACAAGAGCGGCTTCCATAACACATTCCACTGACCAAAGAACAACAGAAGTCGAGGTTCTACAGCGCAGGGTCGCGGGGCAAGTTGTTTCAAAAAAATGATGAATTTAGTTCGCCACTGATGGACGTTTCGAAAAGAAAAACCGAAAAACCGATGATTGGCCTCAGTTGTTCAACAGGCTCCGACCCAATTTCTGCTTTGTCAGAGCATCGATGGCACAACCAGATCCGGTGGGCGGTGGCCGTCTTCGAAGGTCTTGATGTTCACGATCACCTTCTCGCCCATCTCAATGCGTCCTTCGACTGTCGCGGAGCCCATGTGGGGCAGCAAGACGACGTTCTTCAACTCGCGCAAGCGCGGGTTGATGTCAGCGCCACGTTCAAACACGTCCAGCCCGGCTCCGGCAATTTCGCCTGCGCGCAGGTGACGCGTTAAGGCGTTTTCATCGACCACTTCGCCGCGCGATGTGTTCACGATAACCGCGCTCGGTTTCATCAACTTCAGACGTCGTGCATTGATCAAATGAAACGTGGACGGCGTGTGCGGGCAGTTGACCGACAGAACATCCATCCGGCTGAGCATCTGGTCGAGGCTTTCCCAGTAGGTCGCCTCGAGATCGGCTTCGATGTCGCGATGAAGACGGCGGCGGTTATGGTAGTGAATTTGCATACCAAAGGCGCTTGCGCGGCGCGCAACGGCCTGGCCAATGCGGCCCATCCCCAAAATACCCAGACGGCGCCCTGCCAGTCGGCCACCGAGATTGGCCATCGGCGACCAGCCATCCCAATCGCCCGATTGCATCAAAGCAAGCCCTTCCGGAATCCGGCGCGTCACAGCCAGCATAAGCGCAAAGACCATGTCGGCGGTGTCGTCTGTCACGACACCCGGCGTGTTCGAGACGTGAATGCCCCTTTGGCGCGCAGTCGCGACATCAATGTGATCGACCCCTGCTCCATAATTCGCGATCAGCTTTAGGCGCTCGCCCGCCTGTCCGATCAGGCCCGCATCTATTTCGTCCGTGATCGCTGGGACCAGTACATCCGCCCGTTGCATCGCTGCGCGCAACTCGTCCTTGGTCATTGGACAATCTTCGGTGTTCAGCTCGACATCAAAAAGCTCTTTCAGGCGCGTTTCGACCGGTTCAGGCAACCGTCGCGTCACGACCACAGTCAGGCGGTTGGCGGGCATGAATGGACCTCCGGTCTTTTCCTTGGCGGCATTGTCCTGCAAAGTGGCAAGGAACCCGCCCCGGCACAAGCCGACAAGAGGCAGGACAATGAGGTGAGCATGTCGATCAGGCGGATTTTTTCGGCCCTGTTAATTCTATGCGTCGTTGGCACCAGTGTACCGGCGTCCGACAAGGGGCGCGTGACCAACCTGCCCATTCCCCGCTACGTGTCCCTGAAGGCGCCCGAAGGCAACGTGCGGCGCGGACCGTCCATGGCACACCGCATTGACTGGGTGTTCAAGCATCGCGGGATGCCGCTCCGGGTGACGGATGAATTCGACAACTGGCGGCGCGTAGAGGACAGAGATGGTCTGGGCGGTTGGGTACACTATTCGCTAATTTCAGGCCAACGCACGGTGATCGTCGAAACCGATCTTGCTCCGATGCGCACGAAGCCAGAGCCCAACGCCACC
Source organism: uncultured Rhodobacterales bacterium (assembly GCA_964638245.1). Taxonomy (GTDB): domain Bacteria; phylum Pseudomonadota; class Alphaproteobacteria; order Rhodobacterales; family Rhodobacteraceae; genus CAZWZG01. The sequence continues at coordinate 914 of CAZWZG010000073.1, read as the reverse complement.
GTGCGCGCCTATGCCGAAGCCGGTGTCGTCGCGCGCCTTGGTCCCTGTAGCCCGGATTGGTGCCGTATCACGGCGGGGAAAAATTCCGGTTGGACGCCGCGCGAGAACCTTTGGGGGTTGTTGCCGGGTGAAATCCGCAACTAACGCCCACAGACCGCGCAATCGGGTCGGCGCGCCGCTTTGATGATCCGGCTATCGGCATAAAGCGCGTCATAGATCATGAGGCGCCCCAACAGCGGCTCACCCGCGCCCGACAGCCACTTCACCGCTTCGGCAGCCATGAGCGCCCCAAAGACGGCCGGCAAGGGCCCAAGCACGCCCGCCTCAGCACAGCTTGGCGCAAGCCCGGCCTTTGGGGCTTTGGGAAAAACGCACGCATAACAGGGGCCGTTTTCAGACGGGGCAAACACGCCGATCTGACCTTCCCACTGACTGATCGCCGCCGAAATCAATGGAGTTTCAGTCGCCACAGCCGCGGCGTTGACCACATAACGCGTTTCGGGATCGTCGGTGCCATCAAGGACCAGGTCGTACTCTGCCACTAGGTCGCGCGCGATGTCCTGCGTCATGCGGCGATTGTACGGGCGGACGTCCAGATACGGGTTTTGCGCCTTCAGGGCGGCCTCGGCCGAAAATACCTTCGGAATGCCAATGCGGTCATCGGTGTGGATTGACTGGCGCTGAAGATTGGTCGCCTCCACGATGTCATCATCAATGACGCCGATCCGTCCGACCCCAGCAGCGCCCAGCGCCTGCAGGGCAGCAGACCCCAAACCACCCGCGCCGACCACAAGCACAGAGGACGCTTTCAGTCGCGCCTGTCCCGGCCCCCCGATTTCACGCAAGGTGATGTGCCGGGCATTTCGCTCGATCTCGCTATAGCCCTGTTTCTCTGAGATTTTTTCAGGCGATTG
>CAZWZG010000072.1:0-15389 GCA_964638245.1 uncultured Rhodobacterales bacterium | reverse complement strand
CATGATCCGCGGCGGCAAGATCGCGGCAGCCGTGCTGGGTGCAATGGAAGTGGCCGAGAACGGCGATCTGGCCAACTGGATGATCCCGGGCAAGCTGGTCAAGGGCATGGGCGGCGCCATGGACCTTGTGGCAGGCGTGGGCCGCGTGATCGTTGTCATGGATCACACCAACAAGCACGGCGCGTCAAAGGTGCTCAAGGAATGCACCCTGCCTTTGACGGGTAAGGGTGTGGTTGATTTGATCATCACCAATCTTGGCGTGCTCGAAGTGGTTGAAGGTGGTCTCAAAATCGTCGAACTGGCCCCTGAGGTCAGCGAAGACGACCTGCGCGCCGCGACCGAGGCCAAAATTGTCTGAAGGGTCGATCATCCGCGAAGTGGATGGGTCCAAGGGCCGCTACGTGATGACCACCCCGGACGGGGTGGCGGAGCTTGGGTACTCGATCGCCAGCCCGACGCTGGTCATCGCCGATCACACAACGGTCGACGAAGGCCTGCGCGGGACCGGCGCGGGCCGCAAGTTGGCCGAGCGTTTGGTGGCCGATGCGCGCGAAGAAGGCTTCTCGATCATGCCGCTTTGCCCGTTCGTGAATGCGGAGCGACGCAAGCACCCCAATTGGGCCGAAGTTTTTGCAACCTGATTGATCCAACGCTCAGGTCTTGCGCAAATGCCAGACCTGTTCGATCGGATACTCTTTCGCCCAGTCCGCTGGAATGGCAGCCCGCGTGCCCTCGGCCCAGTCGGGAGCGTAGATCTCCTGATAGCGGGTCACCGCAAAGCCGATCCGGGCGAAGAGATCCATCCAACCTGCGAACGTCAGGTTGAAGCAAATGCCGGTCGGTTCGAATTCGACCTCGGTCCAGTCCGCGCCCCACATGTTGCGATAGGGTCGGTGGAGTGTGCGCTCAGCAGGCGCTCCGTTTTCTGGCGAGCAGATCAGGGAAATCGGGTGGTTGCCGAGGAACACCAGTGTGCCGTCGCTGCGTAGCAGACGGTGGGCTTCGGTGAGCCATAACTCGGGCGGGCACCAGATCGAAGCACCGTATTCGGAGATCGCGAAATCGAAGGCACCGGATGCAAGGCTTGTTTCTTCGGCGTTTTCTTCAAGGAACGTGATGTCGGCGCGATGCTTTTTCGCCAAACGCCTTGCTGTCGCCAATTGCTCTGCCGACACATCCACCGCTGTGACATGTGCCCCGCGCCGCGCCATCCAGCCCGCGACGTAGCCCGTTCCACACCCCAACTCGACGGCGTTCACACCCTGCATGTCTTCTGGCAGAAGCTGCAAATCGGCTTCCGGATTGCCCCAGTTGCCCCATTCCGGCGTTTCCAACGCCCACCGCCGCTCCGCAAACTCCACCCAATGCGACGCGTCCTCGTCCCAGATCTTGGTGTTGATGGCGACGTGATCGCGGGTCATTGTGATACCTCCGGCAAGTGACACACCGCTTCGATGTTGTGCCCATCCGGATCCAGCACAAAGGCCCCATAGTAGTCCGCGTGATAGTGCGGGCGAAGGCCGGGCGCACCGTTGTCGGACCCGCCAGCCGCGATCGAAGTAGCGTGGAACGCATCAACGCTTGATCGATCCGGGGCCTGCAGCGCGATGTGGAGCATGCCGCGCGTCGCTCTTTCCTCGGCGATCCAGAACCACGGCCGGTCCGATCCGTATCCTGCAATTCTGACGCCCCCGGTATGCTCCAAAGGCACTTCGAAAAGCCGTGAAACACCCAAGGGCGCGAAGGCGCGGTCGTAAAAGTCCACGGATCGTTGGAAATCTCTGATGCCAAATGTGACGTGGTCGATCATTGGGGGCGCTCCGCAGCTGGTCTTTGCGCCAAGGCTAGCATATCCCTTGGGTTTTCTTCACGCCTGCTGCTTCAAACCCTTCTTCGCCTTGAGGATCGCGCGGATCCAAATCGCGGCCGCCGCTGCAACCACGAGCGCGACGATCAGGCCAACCACGTCGCTCATGACATCCGCGACATACGCGACTTGATCCATGAAAACAAAGCCGAGCCCGACGTAAACGGTCACCCAGATCGCTTCGCCGAGGACATCCGCGATTGTGAACCGGACCCAGCTGAGGCCGGTCGCGCCAGCAACGAAATTGACCCAAGGCCCAAGAGGCGCCACGGCCCATGTGGAAAAGAAGACGCCAAGCCCGCCATGGCGAGCAACAACCGAGCGTGCGCGGTTCAATACGGATGCGCGCGCGGGCGAGCGGGCAAGACGCTCGACCAAGGCGCTGCCCCCCGTGCGACCGATGACGTATCCGGTTTGATCGCCAAGGACGGCGCCCGCAAACGCCGCAAAGCTGACCGTCCACAGAGTCAGATCGCCGGAGGCCACGAAGGCGCCACCCGTCAGCATCATGATGGAGGTCGGGATAGGGAGCGCGAGGCAGGACAGGAACGCGGACGCAAAGATCACGATAGCCCCGTATTGGGTCACGAGACTGAAGATGGCCTCAGTCATTGTCGGCCTGAGGTGTCGGCGCGGCTGTGGTGCGCCCCTGCTCTGCGTAAAACTGAGCGATGGCCGTTTCGAGGTCTTCGATCACTTGCTCGACGGTTTCGCCTTTCATGTCCGCGATCCAAGACAAGCTTGTCGGACCATCCGGGAGGGGCTGCGACACGTCCAAAGCGTCGAGAACAACGTTGCGCGGAACGTTCCAAGACCGCGCCACGTAGCGCGGTGTCATCCACGACGCGATGGGCTGCTGTCGCTCGGCGTGGGATGGGCGGTCGAGCCAATGAACAGCCGAGCGGACGCCAAAGACACCAGCGGCCATCAAAGCGATGCCAAGAATTGCGGTTGCAATTGGAGCCGCTGACCAAACGCGGCCGATCAGATGTCGAAGCCGGTGCATAGCAATCCCCTGAAGCGTTGGCCTTTACGTCTGTTCAACGGGCGGGGCTGTAATTTCCGTCGACGGAAAACGTTTCATGCCGCGTAGAACGATCACACCAACGATGGAAAGGTCATCCGATGCGCGACACTTGGCTTCCAATGCTGTTTTGTGTGCTCTTCACGGGTGCCGCCGTGAGTGTGATTGTCACGTCCAAGACACTCCTGGCCCAGCTTGCCGCAATAGGACTTTTCTAAAGCTGTGCCCTGCAGTTAGAGCACGCTTGCCGACCCTAGAAGTGCTTCTTCGGGGCGCAACGTTCGAATGACGAATAAGTTCGTTGAAATTGTTCGCATTCGCGAAACAACTCCATAATATCGCCCTATTCTGTCGCTAGCTCCGACGGCAATGACGACGAGCAGTTTGAACGCCATGACATCCCAGCCCGCCTCCCCGGATCAGCGCCCAGCGCGTTCGGGGTTGTGGATCACGCTCGGCCTTCTGGGCCTCGTGGTTCTTGGCCTCGCAGGCCTTGCGGCGACAACCGGTTGGGAAGAAAGCCTCGAAGCGCTCGGACGCCTGACGGTGCTGCAGATGGCGGCGCTGCTGGCGTTGTCCCTGATCAACTATGTCTTCCGAGGCTTGCGCTGGCATCTATGCGCCGAGGCGTTGGGCCTGAAGACCGGCCTGCGCGCCAACATGCGCCACTTTCTGGCAGGGTTCGCGATGTCAGCGACCCCGGGACGCTTGGGCGAGCTGGTGCGTATGCGCTGGATCAAACGCGAAACCGGGTGGGCCTTTGAACGCACCGCACCGTTGTTTCTGATGGACCGCGCTGGCGACCTTGCCGCGATGGCGCTACTTTTGGCCGGGGCGCTCTGGGTTTCGACGACCGCTATTGTCGGCGCAATTCCCCTGACGATCCTGGCACTTGCGGCCGCGGTGGTCGTGACCCGGCCAAGCCTTTTGCGCATGGCCGCGACATGGGGCCACAAGATCACGGGTCTTTTGCCCAAGCTTTTTGCACGGATACGCCGCGCGGCCCTGTCCTTGGAAGAATTCACCGACCCACGCCTGATCACGACGGCAACTGTCCTTGGGATCATCGGATGGCTTGCGGAAGGCTATGCGTTCTACCTGCTCCTAGACTGGATGGGCGCCGATGTCGGACTTGGAATGGCTGTCGCGATCTTCATATTTGCATCCCTCGCAGGCGGGCTGACGGGCGCACCCGGTGGTGTCGGTGGTGCTGAAGCGGCGATGGTAGCCCTTCTTGCCCTTGAAGGCGTCCCACTCGAAGTGGCCGTGCCCGCGACACTGATCATTCGTCTGACAACGCTCTGGTTCGCCATCCTTATTGGCGCGGGCGTTTTTCCTTTTGCCGAACGTATTTCAAAGAGAGAGGCTCATGCGCTGGAACGCCGTTGAGACTGCTGGCTGGGGCCGGGTATTGCGCAATGAGGGTCCCGTGGCCCGTCCCGAGCGGGCAAGCGCGGTTGCTGCCATTGTCGCCGAGGAACCCGCCCCTGCGATGGGAAATTGCCGCTCCTACGGCGATGCCTGCCTGAACACTGAGGGCGCATCCATCGACATGACACGGCTGGACCGGATCCTGTCGTTTGATCCTGAAACCGGACTTCTCGAGGTCGAAGCAGGTGCAACCATCGGAGCGTTGCAACGGCTATTCGCGCCCAAAGGATGGCTCCCCCCTGTCATGCCGGGCACCGGTTTTGCGACCGTCGGCGGGTGTATCGCGCAGGACGTTCACGGCAAGAACCACCACGGTGCGGGATCATTTGGCAACCACGTTGAAGAGCTGACACTTTTGACCGTGAAGGGCAAAAAGGTGATCAGCGCCACAAAGCAGGCTGCGTTGTTCAAGGCGACACTTGGCGGGCTTGGTCAGACCGGCGTGATCCTGCAGGCCAAGATCCGGATGCTGCGCGCCAAGGGCGACATGATCGTTCTGACCGAGCGTCGGATCAGCGATTTCGATGAATTTCTGACCCGCCTCGATGCTGCCGACGCCACATATACCGTGGGCTGGATCGATGCGACGGCTACCGGCGCATCGTTGGGCCGTGGCATTCTGGAAGAAGGCGAGACCGGCTCTGGTCTTGTCCCGCGCCCCAAGCGGTCCAAGCGTGTTCCCATGGATGCGCCTGCAGCCACCCTTTCAAATCCCGTGGTGAAGGCCTTCAATGCAGCCTATTGGCGGCGCGTGCCGACGCAAGGGCGCTCAAGCTGCAAGCCGATCGAGGCATTCTTCTTCCCGCTCGACAAGATCCACGACTGGAACCGCCTTTATGGCAAGGCGGGGTTCCATCAGTTTCAATGTGTCGTGCCTGTAGGCGCAGCGGATGCCCTGCGCGCAATGATTGAAAAGATCGCCCATGCGCGTCTTGCGTCCCCTCTGGCGGTACTGAAACGCATGGGCCCGGGGCGCGGCGGACCGATGTCGTTTCCCATGGAGGGCTACACGCTGGCCGTAGATTTTCCCAATCGCGGCCATGCCGAACGTCTGATCCGTCAGCTGAATGAGATGACGGCGGACGCTGGTGGGCGGATCTACTTTGCCAAGGACGCGCTGGCCACGCCTGACATGATTGACGCGATGTACCCGGAGCGCGTGGCATGGGCCAAAACCGTGAACGCGGCTGATCCCGAGCGCGCGTTTGAGACAGATCTGGTGCGCCGTCTTGATCTGAGGAGAGCGTCATGAGCGAGACCTGGATCGTTTTGGGCGCCACATCGTCAATGGCGCGCGCCTTCTCACGCATGGCGGCTGAAAAGGGGCACGACCTGATCCTTGCGGGTCGCGATATCGAAGATCTTGAGCGCCAAGCAGGCGACCTGGCCTTGCGGCACGGTATTTCTGCCAAGGCTGCGCGCTTTGATGCGCGCGATGCCAAAACCTTTGATCCGATCCTGAAGGGTTTGCCCGACACCGGGCTGATCTCGGCTGCAGTGTTCGTTGGTTCGATGCCCGAGCAATCCGCGATTGACGAAGACCCCGCCCTTGTCGACGGAACCATCATGGACAGCTTTACCGGTCCTGCGCGCTTTTTGACCGCCTTGGCGCCGATCATGGAAGACCGCAAAGGCGGGACCGTTGTGGGTGTCGGGTCGGTGGCCGGGGACCGCGGGCGATTGGGCAACTATGTTTATGGTGCCGCGAAGGCCGGCTTTCACACTTATATGTCGGGTTTGCGCAACAGACTGACGCGCTCGGGCGGACATGCCGTCACGGTGAAGCCCGGGTTTGTGGACACGGCCATGACATGGGGAATCGAAGGCATGTTCCTTGTCGCCTCGCCCGAAGACGTGGCCCGCGATATCTTTCGCGCCGTCGAGAAGAAGAAAGACGTGCTCTACACGCCGTTCTTCTGGCGCTACATCATGTTGATAATCCGGTCGGTCCCCGAACGAATTTTCAAGAAGCTTTCGATCTAGACGGCCCGTCTGTCCACCAGCGCTCAGAGGAAGACTGCGCGCCAGATGTCAGCGGCAAAGAACATCATCGCCAGCGTCAGCATCAAAAGGCCCAGTCCGATCTTGTCGCGCAGGGCAAAGACGATCGGGTCGTAATCTTGTCGTCCCAGATAACCCAGCGCGATCATGCGCCAAAGCCAGACCGCCATCGGGATCAAGGCCAACCACAACACCCATTGCACGTCGTACAAAGCGGCCGCTTGGTCTGAAAACGTATAGAGAAAGAAGATAACCAGCGCGCCGACCATGCCGAGCACCGCGACGTTCAAAAGGTCCCCGCGGTCAGGCCGCCCATAGCCCCGCCCGGGCAGCCGTTCGTCCGACGTCGCCAATGTCAGCTCGGTCAGGCGCTTGACGCATCCCAACGTGATGAACACCGGAAAGATGAAGATCAGCATGAAAACGGACACATCGACTTGTGTTGCCGCAGCCCCCGCCACGACCCGCAACGTGTAAAGGGACGCCAGCGAAGCAATATCGATCCAGCGCAGCCGTTTCAGGCGAAGAGAGTACGCGAGCGAAAACGCCATATAGAAGGCGACGACGCCGACGAAAGCCGCGCCCAGAAACGCTCCGATCAAAAGCGCCGCGCCCGCAAGACCAACAAAGGACGCCATGCCCACCTGAATTGGAACAGCTCCGCTGGCAAAGGGGCGCTTGCATTTCTTTGGATGCAGCCGATCCGCTTCAAGATCGAGAAGATCGTTGACCACATAGATTGACGAAGCGGCAAACGAGAAAGCAACAATCCCCAAGAGCACCTGCCCCAAAAGAGCCAGATCAAAGCTGTGCGCGGCGATCAACGGCAGCAAGAGCAGGATGTTCTTGACCCACTGATGGGGCCGGAAGGCGCGCATGAGGTCGCCATAAGACCAACCGCCGTCTATTTTCGTGACCGAGTGACCTTCACTGGTCAACAGACGGGCCGCTTTGTCCTGATCGCCTATGACGATCGCGTTTTCGGCCTTTTGCCAAACGGCCAAGTCCGCGCCGCTGTCCCCGGCATAGTCAAAGCCACGCTCGCCATAGGCCTCGACCAGACGGGCGGCCTTGCGCGCGCCCTTGAGGTTTTCGGTCCCATCCGAGCCCATCGTGACCACATCAAGCGCCTTGGCCTTGGCAAGTGCATCGACCTCGCGAATGTCGGACGCGGAGGCAAAGACCACCGTTCGCCCCGCCTCAAGGCCTTCTTTTGCCAATGCGGCGATTTCTTCGCGCTCTGGCAGCAGATCATGGCGCAGCGTGACGATCTCGCTCAACGCGCGCTTCAACTTTGCCGGAGATGCGAAATGGCGCGCCGCAGCCCCAAGCGTGGCGCCAGGATCGGTTCCAAGCCCCGCCCAGAACGCCTCGAACAACATGTCCGTTTTCAGGTACGTGCCGTCGACATCCAGAACCAGAGGCTTCGCCTCAGCCATTTGGACCGCTCACGAAGATGCAAGGGTCAGACAGTAGTTCAGGCGGTGTGCGGCACATGCTGCGCGCAACTTCCCAAGCTGCCAGCACTTTTGGCACGTAATTGCGTGTCTCCGCGTAAGGCGGAACGCCGCCATGCTTGCGCACGGCCCCCTCGCCCGCGTTGTAAGCGGCAAGCACAAGGATCGGATCGCGGTCGAATTCATCCATCAGCCAATCCAGATAAGCCACACCACCCTTAATATTGTCTGAGGGATCGTCGATCGTCAGAACGCCAAAACGTTCGGCAGTCGCTGGCATCAGCTGCATCAAACCACGAGCGCCGGCCGAGGACACCGCATCGATGCGCCCCGACGATTCGACAGACGCAACAGCCAGCGCAAGTGCGGGGGAGACATTGCTTCCCGCCGTCGTCAGAAGCAGATCCGTCCCATGCGCCGAGGTAATCTTCGTGAGATCTTGCAGACGTGGGGGGGACAGTTCGCCATTTGCATTTCCGAGCGCAGACAAAGCCGCCTGCAAACGCGCTGCATCTGCGTCTTCAAGACGGTCCGACACCTGGCTCCAATACCATGCCGCGGCTTCGCTCGACGGTTCGGGCGCGTTCGTCGCCGCCTCTTCCACCTGCCCCGGCTGAACACGCGCAATCTGAACGGTGATCCGTTTTGAGGCGGTTGCCTGCGGCACACCGACCCTTTTTGCAGAGAAATCAACGAAAGCCGGTGGGTCTTCAGCGACCGCCGGACAAGCCATCAGCGCGCCCGCCAGCGCGCCTAGTATATATTGTCTCATGACCCTGGGGTCCTGCTCGGTTTGTTGTTTTTAGTACTTTGGCAAGAAATAGAAACGAAAGCCAGTGTGGCGGGGGGTATTGTTGCCAATCGGGGAACGTTGCAACAACTCGTTGACAAAGACTCGCGGCGCGAAAATTGCGCAAAGCACTTCTTTTTGTTGTTTTTCAATATGTTATGATTTTTTTTGGCGATCCACTGCCAAACACCAAAAACGTACGAGACAGGTCAAACTCTCGCCCAAATTGACCGGCCATATGCAATCCATGCCAAGGCGGCGATGGGCCAAGGAGTGAACGGTCCGCTGCGTCCCGCTGAGGTACGTTGAAACTAAAGCGTATGAATGGAGGGACACATGAAACTGTTCAAGCTTACGAAGACTTTCGCAAAAGACGAAGACGGTGCTGTCACCGTTGACTGGGTTGTTCTGACCGCTGCCATCGTTGGCCTCGGCATTGCAGTCCTCGCCGCTGTCGGCGGCGGCACGACCTCGCTGTCGGACAAAATCAGCTCGCAGCTGGAATCGCAAACCATCGCGACCTACTAATCGCATCAAGAATATCGGAGACATCCAATGATCAAGTTCATCAAAAACTTCAAGAAAGACGAAGACGGCGCAGTCACGGTTGACTGGGTTGTCCTGACGGCCGCTATCGTTGGCCTCGGCATCGCAGTTCTGGCTGCTGTTGGCGGCGGTACAACTTCGCTGTCCGACAAGATCAGCTCGCAGCTGGAATCGCAGACGATCGCTACTTACTAAGCGATTGGCGATACGCCAAAGAGGGCCGCATCTTCGGATGCGGCCTTTTTCTATTTATCGTTTGAAAACAGTGTGTTTTCGACAGGATTAACCACGCTGCGTCCTTATTGCGAACACATTCTGTCGCAAGAGTGATCAGGTCGCTGGGGCGGGGATGGAAGCGTATAGTTAGATTGGAGACCAGGACATGCGGAAATTGATCGCGGTATTCCTGAAAGACGAAGACGGCGCAGTCACGGTAGACTGGGTTGTTCTTACAGCTGCCATCGTTGGATTGGGCGTCGCTGTTGTGACGACGATCGGCGAAGGGGCTCTGGACCATTCCAACGGTCTTGGCGCGCACATGAGCGCGGCAACCGTGGCACAATACTAAGACCAAGAAGCCCGTGGACAAAGGCGGGCCGCGCTCAGGCAAAATGCCACAGTGCGGTCCATGGGAAGACCCCCTTCTGTCCACGATATGGCCACAATTCCACGCGACGCTGCCGATGAGTGACTTGGGTGGGCCGGACTGAATTCCGCGCCTAATGCCGTCATAAGATAACGAAAGGGCACGAAATGCGTATGGTTTTCGGATTGGTCATGTTGCTGGGGCTCGCACTTGCCGGGTTCGCAGTCTACATGGCCCAAGGCTATATCAATGAATATCAAGCGGAATTGCAAAGAGAACGCTCGGCGCGCGAAGGCATGGTGCCTCTCGTCGACGTCTACGTCGTGAACCGCGCAATTCGCTACGGCGAACGACTTTACCCCGATGATGTGCGGCGCGTCCGCTGGCCCGAGAATGCGATCCCCGAAGGCGCATTCCAGACACAAGAAGCACTGTTCCCGGAAGGCGTCGAGAATCTCGACAACGAGGGCGTGCGCTCAGTGCTGCGTGCGATGGAAAAGGACGAAGCCATTCTCGCAGTCAAGGTATCGGGTGTCGGAGAGGACGCTGGCGTTTCGTCACGCCTGTCCGAAGGCATGCGAGCCTTCGCCATTCGCGTCGACGTAACATCAGGTGTTTCGGGCTTCCTGCGTCCGGGCGACCGTGTTGACGTCTACTGGACTGGCCGGACACGCGGCTTAACCGTCGATCAGGGCGAAGTCACGCAGTTGATCGAAGCACAAGTCAAGATCATCGCCGTTGACCAGACGGCCGATGAAGACCGAAACTCGCCACTTGTTGCACGCACCGTCACCGTCGAAGCAACACCGCAGCAGGTTGCGGCACTGGCACAAGCCCAGGCATCTGGTCGTCTGTCGCTTTCGCTCGTGGGCGCATCCGACAATCAGGTGACAGCCGCCGTGTCGATCGACCAACGACAGCTTTTGGGCATTCAGCGCCAGGAAGTCGTCGAAGTGGAACAGCGTCGCGTCTGTACTGTGCGCAAGCGCTCGGGCACTGAACTGGTTGTTACCGAAATTCCCTGCCCGGACGAATAGGGTTCGATCAGGACAATTCGCAAAGCGCGCCCCCATATCAGGTGGCGCGCTTTTTTTTTGCCCCTATCCCTAGTCTGTGTTGCCCCTTATCCACATGCGCCGCGACCACCAAGTTCATGATTCTTGCAATAAAAAACGTTTTCCCGCACGTTGGCGGCAATGTGGGCTCTAAGACCCAATCCCTGAGGCGTGATCGAGAGGCAGGTCACATGAAAATTGATAGATTTGTGAAAGCGGCCCTTATCGGGTTCGCAGTCGCTACCAGTACCGCAACGTTCGCAAATGCGCAGGCGTTGCAAGTTATGACAGGCGAAGCATCAGACAACCTCGTCGTTCCGGTGAACCGGGCCGTTGTGGTTGAGGCAGACATGCCTTTCGCAGAACTTTCCATCGCAAACCCGAACATCGCGGACATTTCGACCCTGTCGGATCGCACCGTTTACGTTTTGGGTAAGGCGCCAGGACGCACAACGCTGACGCTTCTGGGTCCAGATGGTGGGCTCATTACCAATGTTGAGGTTCACGTGAGCCCTGACATCGCAGAGTTCAAGGAACGCCTGCGCCAGATCCTTCCTGGAGAGCCGATCGAAGTCCGCACCGCCAATGACGGGATCGTCCTGTCGGGCACGGTTTCTTCGATGGCAAAGCTCGATCGGGCTCTGGACCTGGCCAACCGTTATGCGCCAGATCGCGTGTCAAACCTTATGGTTGTCGGCGGCACACAACAGGTCATGCTGAAAGTGCGCTTTGCCGAAATGGAACGGTCGGTTTCCAAATCGCTGGGCGCGAGCTTTGCGGCTTCGGGAACCCTGTTTGACGGTGACGTCGGACTGAACCTTGGCTCTGGTGTCTTTGAAGACGGCGGCAACATCACCGCGGCCTTCGACGGCAACCCGAACACGTCAATCGTGACCTCGTCTGAAGCGACGGGCCGCTCGACCATCGGCTTCTCGGCCGGCTCGATGCAGTTCGCAATTCTGCTCGAAGCCCTTGAAAGCAAGGGTGTGGTGCGAACACTAGCGGAACCGAACCTGACAGCCCTTTCGGGTCAGCAGGCCAGTTTCCTTGCCGGTGGTGAATATCCGATCCCGGTTGTTGACGGCGATGGTGGTGTCTTCATCGAGTACAAGCCCTTTGGTGTCGAACTGACGTTCACACCGCGGGTTGTTGATGGCGACACTATCAACCTTCAACTGAGCGCAGCGGTTTCGGGTCTGGACTCGACCGTGACGTTCCAGAACGGTGGTTTCTCGGTCAACGCGTTCCGACGCCGCGAAACCTCGACGGTTGTTGAGATGCGCGACGGCGAAAGCTTTGCGATCGCGGGCCTTCTTGAAGACGACTTCCAGGATCTGGCGAGCCAGGTGCCTTGGGTCGGCGACATCCCGGTTCTGGGTGCCCTCTTCCGCTCGGCAGAGTTCGAACGCAACCAGTCCGAACTTGTCATCATCGTCACGCCGCATCTGGTCACTCCGACCCGCGGCGAAGCACTGGCCCTTCCGACAGACCGGATCCGGCCGCCCACCGAGTCTGAACTGTTCCTCTTTGGCAAAACTGCCGGTGATCCCCGTGTTGCAACGGGCACGCCAGCAGCAGAAGTCGCCAAACAGGACTTCTCGGGCTCCTATGGCTACGTGATGGAGTGATCTCAGATGACGAAACGTATCACAGCAATCCTTGCCGCAACGAGCTCACTAGCTCTGGTAGCATGTAGCGACGCCCCCATTGGGCAAAGCTGGTACCAGGAAGCAGGGTCGTTCATCGACGAAGGTGGCTTCGGCAACCCGACGGCGAACAATACCCTGATCCAGAACGGCGACCGCTCTTACGTGCAGAACCTGCAAGCGCGGTTCAGCCAACAGGTCCCGGCCACGGTGAACTTCGCCTTCGACAGCGCGGTTCTGGACGAAACGGCCAAGCAGGTCCTGCGTCAGCAGGCCGATTGGATCCGCCAGTTCCCCGAGGTTCGTTTCCGCGTCTACGGTCACACCGACTTGGTCGGCTCGGATGCCTACAACAAGGGTCTCGGTCAACGCCGCGCCCGTGCAGTCGTGAACTACCTTGCGACGCAAGGCATCGCGCGGTCGCGTCTCGAAGCACTGGTGTCCTTCGGTGAAACGCAGCCTCTGGTCGTTACCGACGACCGCGAGCGCCGCAACCGCCGCACGGTCACCGAAGTTTCGGGTTTCGTTCAGAACCACCCGACGGTCCTGAACGGCAAGTATGCACAGGTTATTTTCCGCGAGTACGTGCAAAGCGCCACAGAGCGGCCGCCGGAAACCGGCGGTGGTCTCCAGGCAATCGCGGAGCAAGGTGGCTAAAGCTTCCTTTAGAAATCACGCCATTGTTTCAATTGGGCGGCCTTCGGGCCGCCCTTTTTTGTAAACAGTGGCCCTAAAATCCGAGAATTACGATCTTTTAGCCTCAATATCGCCACCATTGCCGCTCAGCTTCCAGACTTGAGGAGAAGCGTGGGTGAGCCGAAAGCCGCCTTCGTTTCGGGGCACCGCCATTCATCGGTGCCGATGAGTGAAGGATGAGACGAAAATGAGCAACGCGGCATTGCAGGCAGAACCAGCGCCGATCATGGCATGCACCATCAGCCGTGACGTCCAGAACTTCGACCTTTTGATCGAAGACATGGAAGCCGAATGCGGAGAAAGCTGGGGCGATCTGAGTTTCGAAGACGCCGCCGTGTTCATGCGCCAGGACGACGCGTCAGCCCTCGAATTTGTGGCGGTGGCCATGGATCAGGATGACGAAGACAACCTCGGCGAGATCGCGGAACTGATCAAGATCGCCGTGGACAAAAAGATCACGGTCCTGGTGATCGCAGAAGAAGTTTCACCGATTGCCCTGCACCAGCTGTTGAAGCTGGGCGCAGCCGAATTCGTCCCCTACCCGCTTCCTGACGGCGCATTACATGATGCGCTTGAGCGGGTTCGACTTGCAGCGCAAGCACCACTTCATCCTGTGACGGCCGACGGCCAGCCAATCAAAGCCAAAGGCGACAAGGACGGCGTGGTCTTCCCTGTTCATGGCCTTGCTGGTGGTGTTGGCGCGACGACGTTTGCGTCGAACCTGGCATGGGAACTGTCAAACATGAGCGACGACGTCCGCGTCTGCCTCATTGATCTGGATTTCCAGTTTGGTTCGGTCGCCACGTACCTCGACCTGCCCCGTCGCGAAGCCGTCTATGAGCTGCTTCAAGACACCGAGACGATGGACAGCGACAGCTTCATGCAGGCTCTACTGCAATACAAAGAAAAGCTTTTCGTGATGACCGCGCCGGCCGAGCTTTTGCCGCTCGACATCGTGGGCAACGAAGACATCGAACGCATCGTGGAAATGGCGCGCACGAACTTCGACTACGTCGTCATCGATATGCCGTCGACCGTCGTGGCATGGACCGAGACGGTGTTGCACGCATCGCACGTCTATTTTGCGATGACCGAGCTCGACATGCGGTCTGCCAACAATACGCTGCGCATGATCCGCGCGTTGAAGGGCGAAGAGCTTCCCTATGAAAAGCTCCGTTATGTGCTTAATCGCGCACCGAAATTTACCGACCTGACAGGCAAGAGCCGGGTCAAGCGGATGGCCGAGAGCCTGGATATCACGATCGAAGTGTTGATGCCCGATGGCGGTGCACCGATCACGCAGGCCAACGATCACGGCCTGCCCTTGTCCGAGGTCGCCGCGAAAAATCCATTGCGCAAAGAAGTTCAGAAGCTTGCCGCGTCGCTCCATGAAGTGAACGTCGGCGAAGCAACTGGTTAATCAAAGGGGATAGCCCGTGTTTTCGAAATACAAAAAACCCGGTGGTGGTGGACCAGACTTGAAATCCGTTCCCGGCGATGCTCCCGAAGCTGCGCCCGAGGCCGCAAAACAGCAGGTCATCCGCAAGCCACAACCGCAAAAAGCGGTGGCGGCGCAGGCCGGTCCGGCTGACAAGGAAAAGAAACGCAAGGAGCGGCTCGGCGAGATCAAGCTGGAGCTGCACAAGCGCCTTCTGGACAACCTTAATTTGTCCGCTCTGGAAAGCGCCACCGAACAGGACCTGCGTGGCGAAATCATCGCGATTTCCAGCGAAGCCCTCGACGAGATGGGTGTCGTTCTGAACCGCGAAGAGCGCCAGACGCTCAACCAGGATCTTTATGACGAAGTGACGGGCCTTGGCCCGCTTGAACCGCTTCTGAAAGACGAGACCATCAACGATATTCTCGTCAACGGTCCGCAACAGGTGTTTGTGGAACGTGCCGGTAAGCTTGAGCTGACCGACACGACGTTCAAGGACGAACGCCACCTCCTGCGGATCATCGACAAGATCGTCTCGGCCGTAGGTCGTCGCGTCGACGAATCAAACCCATACGTTGACGCCCGTCTTGGGGACGGCTCGCGTTTCAACGCCATGGTTCCACCAATTGCAGTGGATGGAAGCCTTGTTTCCATTCGTAAATTCAAGAAGGAAAAGCTGGCGGTTGACGATCTGGTCAGCTTTGGCGCCTTCACCGAAGAAATGGCCGCCTACCTTCAGGCCGCGGTTTCGACCCGCCTGAATGTCATCGTCTCGGGCGGTACGGGTTCTGGTAAAACGACGACGCTCAACGCGCTATCGTCGTTCATCGACAACTCGGAACGCATTCTGAC
>CAZWZG010000071.1:9943-15437 GCA_964638245.1 uncultured Rhodobacterales bacterium | reverse complement strand
GCACATCCCCCGACACATAAGCGGCCGCTGCACGCTGCCCGCGTTCCAGCGCAGCTTGTGGTCCAGCGCCGGAGGCTTCGGCTGCAATATGGGCGGCCATGAAGGTGTCGCCCGCACCGGTGACGCGCGTCACAAGGACTTGCGGCGGGGTCGCGGTGAACAGGCCGTCCGGGCCACTTTCCGCTGCCAGCCCCCCGCCATCGGTCACCAAAACGCGCGCGTCACCAATTTCTCTCAGGGCGTGGGCGGCGTGTTCGGCGTCGCCAAAGTCCTCCTGGCACAAAAGGCCAGCCTCTTCCTTGTTGACGTAGAACGTGGCATTGGGCGCGTTCAACAGCGGGCGCAAACGCTCGACCTTGCCAGGCGATGCAGGCGCGATGCGAAGATCGGACGCGGCGAAGGCTGGATGTGCCGAGATTTCGGCCAGCAAAGATTTGGTCAGATTGCCATCAAGAACGATCTGGCCGGGGTAGGGGGCGGCAGCCGACCCAAGCGGTCCTTCAGTCAACGGGCGCAGGATCTTAGCCCCAGCAGCCTCGAGCGAATGGGCGTCCGCAATCGCAGCGATCAGACCATTGGCGCCTTCGACGGCCATGTAGGTGTCCGTGGGCAAATCGTCCGATCGATAGACATGCGACGTCTCAAGCCCAAGGCGCCGGCACTCTCCCAAAAGCTCTTCGCCTTCAGCATCGCGCCCGATGGCCGTCAGAAGGATCGGGCGCATCTGAAAGGCTTTGAGCGTCATCGCGATGTTCATCGCAACACCGCCGGGAAGCCGTGTGATCCGGCCCGGCACATCCGAGCCCACGCGCATCACCGCGCTTGCGCGTCCAATGACGTCCCAAAGAACAGATCCGATGCAAACGATATCGCGCGCCATGCTTTCCCTTGCACCGTGATGACGCCAACCGCAAGCGACTTGGGGCCCGTGTCAAAGAGTGCGTGTCAAACGAATACGGCTGCTATCGCGCCAGCGGCCATCAATAGGACAGTTCCCGCTGCAGCAACGAACCTGCCAACGGCCTGCCACAGCTTTGGCGTGTCCGTATCAAACAAGACAAGAGGGTGGACCAAGCGGAGCGCGACAAATGCAATTCCATAGGCGTGTAACCATCCGGACGGTGCCCCTTGGAGGTCCAGAATGAGCAGGACCAAAAGCCCCGCAGCGGCGTATTCTGCGAGGTTCCCGAACTGCCGTTGGGCAAAGAACAAACGCGCCTTCCCGCCGTCGCAAAAGGAAACGCCAAGCACACCGCGCAAGACAGCAACTCGTGTCGACAAGACACCCATCAGGACAACAATGATGGCCGTGTACATCGGAGTGACGCTCAACATGCCGCGGTCTCCATTTGCTCATAGGCAAGTCGTCCTAGCGCTGCCCATTTGTCGCGATCCCGGCGACCAACAACAATCCAGTCCTTCATCGGAGGGCGGGTTTTGAAGGGGGCCAGATGCTGCCAATCGGTTAGGGCGAATTCTGACAGGTCAACATTGCGCGGAATGCGCAACCCCAACCCTTCGCGCCCACCCTTTGTGGACCAAAACGCAAAGACCTTACCGTCGCGGGTAACGGCCTCGGCAGACATCATTCGGCCGGGAGCACTTCCCGGAAAGGCAAGAAATACTGCTGAAACAGCTTTCCAATCCCCGTTAGACATCTGTTATAAATCCACTTTCTGAAAGTTGACGCATACGACTCGTTTCGATATATGTTGGTGAACATATTTATGTTGGTCAACATGATTTCAGAGCAAAACCGAAAACACCGTCACAACTCCGAAGTACGCTCCAAGATTTTGAAAGGGGCGGCGGCGCTGTTTCGCGAACAAGGCTACGAGGCCGTTTCGATTGACGCTGTCATGGCCAAAGCCGACCTGACACGCGGTGCGTTCTATGCCCATTTTAAAACCAAGGACGCGCTTTTTGAAGAAGTTGTCCGGCGCGAGCATCCTCTGTTGAAAATGCTGGAAAACCGAAGCGGTCCAACATCACGCGATCTCGCAGAACAGGCCTTGCGCATCATGGCGGATTACCTTCGCCCAGAGCATCTGAACACGATCCGGGTCGGGTGCTCCCTGGCGGCGCTGTCCCAGGACACTGCGCATCGTGGCGAGCCAGCCCGCGAAGGGTTTGAGGCTGCCCATGACGCGATCTTGGCCGAGCTGGCGCGGGAACAGGACACGCCGCCGGACGAACCTCGCCTTATCGCCGCACTCACCCTTGCCGTTGGATCCGTCCAACTGGCCGCCGCGACGTTATCTGAAGACGCACAAAGTCGCATTCTGAACGCTGGCGCGCGCGGGGTACTATCGTCGCTAGAGACGTTGTTCGGGGTCCGGCATCCTGGACCTGACCCATTTTTGCGAGGCCTGACATGAGCCTGTTCAGCGAGGACACTTTCGTCTTTCTGCGCGACCTCGATGCCAATAATTCCAAAGGCTGGTTCGACGAAAACCGTGACCGGTACGAAGCACATTGGAAGGCGCCAGCCGTTGCTTTCATCGAAGCGATCGCGCCACGGATGGCCGAAGTCGACCCCAGCCTGAAGGCAGAAGCGCGCATCAACGGATCGCTTCGACGTATCAATCGCGATGTCAGATTCTCAAAGGACAAATCGCCCTACAACGCCTCGCTGCACATGATCTTTTGGTCCGGCGACCACCCCAACCGATCACCAGCAGCGCATTTTTCGCTCGGGTTGCGCGGCGTTGGGTATGGCACAGGCCTCTATGGTCTTGAGCCCGCCGCGCTCAAACGGCTGCGCGATGCAATCGTGGATCCGGTCGAGCAGAAGGCCCTATTCGCATCGCTTGATACGCTCGAAGCAGATGGCTGCACCATGGGGCAACCCGACCTTGCACGCCTTCCAAAAGGATATGAGGCAGAGGGCAGGGCGGCTGTTTTGTTGCGCCATAAATCCTTGGTCGCGCGGACGTTCGACAATCCGGCGCCAGCGCGTGCAATCCAAGGCGAAGAAGGGCTTGATTGGGCGATGGAACGCACGCAAGCGATGCTTCCGCTCATCCGCTGGCTCTCAATCATCTGACGCCTGCGTCTTGGGGTTGCCAGCGCAGACAAACCGGTGTATCCGGCGCGCACTTCACAGGCAGGGCATGGGTCCTTGGGGGAGACATCCTCGAGCGATCCGCCGGTTGGGAGCAATCCCTGAACGCTCTGCCGAGGCGCAAACCGGAAAGGAATTTGGACATGGCGCTCCCTGAATTCACGATGCGTCAGCTTTTGGAAGCTGGCGTTCACTTTGGTCACCAAACCCAGCGATGGAACCCGCGTATGCAGGAGTTCATCTATGGCGACCGCAACGGCATCCACATCATGGACCTCACACAGACGGTTCCGATGCTGGACGCTGCTCTTAACGCATTGCGCGAAACTGTCGCCAAGGGCGGCCGCGTTCTGTTCGTTGGCACCAAGCGTCAGGCGCAAAAGCCCGTCGCGGACGCCGCTGAACGCTGTGCACAGTATTACATGAACCACCGCTGGCTCGGCGGCACGCTGACCAATTGGCAGACCGTGTCCCAATCGATCAACCGTCTTAAGGCGATTGACGAACAGATGGCCGAAGGCGCAGACGGCCTGACCAAGAAAGAACGTCTGGGCATCGAGCGAGAGCAGACCAAACTGCAAGCCTCGCTGGGCGGGATCCGCGAAATGGGCGGCGTGCCCGACATGCTGTTCATCATCGACGTCAACAAAGAGGACCTGGCCATCGCGGAAGCCAAAAAGCTTGGCATCCCGGTCGCTGCCGTCGTTGACACGAACTGCTCGCCTGATGGTGTGGACTACATCATCCCGGGCAACGATGACGCTGCACGCGCCATCGCGCTTTACTGCGATCTGGCCTCGCGCGCGATCCTTGACGGCATGACGGCTCAGATGGGCGCTGCTGGCGTCGATCTTGGCGCCATGGAAGATGCCGGTGAAGAAGTTGCCGAGCAAGAAGCAGCTCCTGCGGCTGAAGAAGCCCCGGCAGCAAGCTAAATCGTCACGCAATTGACATGGCCCGCGGGATAAAACCCGCGGCGCAGAACTTTTGGTAAGGAGAAACAAGATGGCCATCACGGCTGCACTTGTGAAAGAGCTTCGCGACAAGACGGGCGCGGGCATGATGGACGCCAAGAAGGCGCTGACCGAAACCGCAGGCGAAATGGAAGCGGCCATCGACTGGCTGCGCACCAAGGGTCTGGCCAAGGCGGCCAAGAAATCCGGGCGTACGGCTGCAGAAGGTCTTGTGGCGGTCAAGGTCAAGGACGGCCGCGGCATTGCTGTCGAGGTGAACTCGGAGACCGACTTTGTCGGCAAAAACGCCGAATTCCAGTTGATGGTGGCCGATATCGCAACCGCCGCCGTCGATGTGGCCGATGTCGAAGCGCTGAAAGCGACTGAAATCGGCGGCAAGTCGATTGCAGACATCGTGACCGACAAGATCGCGACGATTGGTGAAAACATGTCGATCCGCCGCATGGCGTCGCTGGATGCGGACAACGTCGTGGCCTACGTCCACAACGCTGCAACAGATGGCATGGGCAAGATCGGCGTTCTCGTCGGCTTTTCGGGCGATGACGCTGCAACGGCACGTCAGATCGCGATGCACATCGCTGCCGTGAACCCGGCTTCGCTTTCCGAAGCCGACCTCGACCCATCTGTCGTGGAAAAGGAAAAAGCGGTTCAGATGGACATCGCGCGGGAGTCGGGCAAGCCCGAAGCCGTGATCGAAAAGATGATCGTCGGCCGGATGAAGAAATTCCTGTCCGAAGTCACGCTCGTGAACCAGTCCTTTGTTGTAAACCCTGACCTGACGGTTGGTGCTGCGGCCAAGGAAGCTGGGATTGAGCTGAAAGGCTTCGTGCGCCTCGAAGTGGGCGAGGGGATCGAGAAGAAAGAAGAAGACTTCGCAGCCGAGGTTGCCAAGGCCGCACAAGGCTAAGTCTTTTTCAGACCGACAAAAGGTAAGCGGCGTGCTCCGGAAATGGGGCACGCCGCTTTCGCATCGGACGGGACCATCGGGGATGAGGACGTCGCCGATGCGCTATGCAAGACCGTTGGGCGAGGAATAAGCCCTCAAGATCCTGTTTACTCCCACCACCCACCGTTGGTTGAAAACGAACCCTCGGCGAGCTTTTACCGCTCACTGTCTAGCATCGTTAAGATGACGCAGCGGCACGATTCTTGGAAGTCCGGGATTCCCTACCAAATGGTAAAATCAGGCACGCAGGACGTATATCTGGTTGTGGAAAGAGGCGCGGAGCAGGGCGTGCGCGGTCGTATCGACATCAAGAGTCTGTCGGGCCAGACGTAAGTGTTTTTCAACCGTCGCAGGGGTTAAACCCATGATCAACGCGATATCCTGGGTCGTCTTTCCATCGCCAACCCATTCCAGAACTTCCCTCTGACGATCGGTCAGCTGGCGATCCGTACGCTCGTCGGGAAGGTTGACCATCTTAAGGTGCATCGCCTGGTTCAACAGCTCGATTTC
>CAZWZG010000071.1:0-9843 GCA_964638245.1 uncultured Rhodobacterales bacterium | reverse complement strand
CACAGCGCTTCAACATCCGCAAGGGTATCATGGCCATAAACCTCAGGCTCTCGCGTTCCGAGCAGATTCAAATTGGGTCCATTCAGGACAAGAACGGATGGCATGGCTTGGTCTCGCTAGACGACGAACTGCTCGCATAATTGGTCAAGAAAATCTGAGTTGCAATACAAACGGTTATCGCGCGTAAAGCGATCGATCCCTTTTTACCATAATACTGATTATACGATTTAGCCCAAGGCGTACCCGGCGCCGCGTACAGTACGCACGGGATCCTCCCCGCCGTACTGACACAGTGCTTTGCGCAGGCGTCCGATATGCACATCGACAGTCCGTGTATCGACGTAGATATCACGGCCCCAAACGCGGTCGAGCAGCTGCTCGCGCGACCAGACGCGGCCCGGTTTTTCCATGAACGTCGACAAAAGCCTGAATTCCGTCGGCCCAAGCTTCAGCGGTTTTTCGAGCCGCGTGACCTTATGGGTCTCGGCGTCCAGAACGATATCATCGTATTCAAGACGCTGACCGACGGTGCTCGGACGTGCGCGGCGCAACTGCGAGCGGACTCGCGCCATAAGCTCGACAACAGAATACGGCTTGATCACATAGTCGTCGGCGCCCGTTTCAAGCCCCCTCACCCGATCGACTTCTTCAGATCGCGCGCTGAGCATGATGATAGGAACCGTACGCGTTTCTGGGCGCATCTTGAGGCGGCGACAGACTTCGATGCCCGAGACGCCCGGAAGCATCCAATCGAGCACGATCACATCAGGTGCAGCTTCGTTGACAAGAAGCAGCGCTTCGTCGCCGTTTTCCGCACGATCGACGTGAAATCCTTCGGCTTCAAGGTTATAGGCCAATACTTCGCGCTGCGCCGGCTCATCTTCGACGACAAGAACCTTGGGCTGTGCGGCCGACATGGCGTTACGCCTCTTTCTGCTTCATGAAGGATGTCCGGTCGCCCTTGGGACGCGCATCATCGGGCATCGATCCCGTCACCAGATAGACAACCTGTTCGGCAATCGAAGTGACGTGATCCCCCATGCGCTCGATATTTTTGGCGATGAAATGCAAGTGCATGCAAGCCGTGATGTTGCGCGGATCTTCCATCATGTGGGTCAGGAACTCACGGAAAAGCGCATTGTACATCGAGTCGACGTCCTCGTCGCGGTCGATGACCTGAAGCGCCAATTCAGCGTCGCGCTGGATATAGCTGTCGAGCGCATCCTTCATCATCGCCTCGACCTCGCGCGCCATGCGACGGATGGCAACCGAGGCGCCGTCAATAGGCTGCATCTGCACCAGCACACTGGTCCGCTTGGCCAGGTTCTTGGCATAGTCGCCGCACCGCTCAAGGTTCGAAGAGATCTTCAAGACCGAAAGTACTGTCCGCAAATCGCTTGCCGTCGGCGCGCGCAGCGCGATCAAACGTGCGGCCGCATCGTTGACCATTTCTTCAAGGTCATCAATGGCTTGATCTTCGGACCTGACCTTCTTTGCCAGGTCTTCGTCGCGCTCTTCCAGTGATCGCGCGCTTTCGATGATCGCGGCCTCCACGAGACCGCCCATCTTCATGATCAGCGCCTGTATCGCTTCAAGATCGCGGTCATAGGCCGACTGGATGTGTTGTGCTTCGTTCATCTGATTTATCCGATACGCCCGGTGATGTAGCTTTCAGTGCGCTTGTCATTGGGGTTGGTAAAGATGTCGCCCGTGTCGCCATATTCGACCAGATTGCCGAGGTGGAAGAAGGCCGTCTTCTGGCTAACCCGCGCGGCCTGCTGCATGGAGTGCGTGACGATCACCACGGAGTAATTCTGTTTCAACTCGTCGATCAATTCTTCGACTTGAGCAGTCGCGATCGGGTCAAGGGCCGAACACGGCTCGTCCATCAGAAGGATCTGCGGCTCGGTTGCGATGGCGCGCGCGATACACAGACGCTGTTGCTGACCACCTGACAAACCGGTGCCTGGTGCATGAAGACGGTCTTTGACCTCATCCCAAATCGCACCACGGCGCAGCGCACGCTCGACGATATCATCAAGGTCAGCCTTGTTTTTGGCAAGACCGTGGATCTTGGGCCCGTAAGCGATGTTGTCATAGATCGACTTCGGGAACGGGTTTGGCTTTTGGAAAACCATGCCAACCATCGCGCGCAGCTGCACAGGATCGACCTTAGGATCGTAGATGTCCGTCCCATCGATCTGGATCAGACCTTCCATGCGCGCAACATCAATTGTGTCGTTCATCCGGTTGATACAACGCAAGAAAGTGGACTTGCCACACCCCGACGGGCCGATAAAAGCCGTCACCGTCTTGTCTTCGATGTCCACGCTCACATCCTTAATGGCGTGGTTGTCCCCGTAATAGACCTGAACGTCGCGGGCGGAGATCTTGGTATTGGCGGCAGTCACGTGGCTCTCCGTCATTGGTGTATCGTACATGTCAGGTCTCCCCTACCAGCGACGCTCGAAACGACGGCGCAGGATGATGGCAATGATATTCATTGTGACGAGAAAAACGAGCAGGATGATGATCCCACCCCAGGCGCGTTCGTAGTAAGCCGGGTCGGCACGCTTGGCCCATTCATAGATCTGGGCGGGCATTGCCGAATTCGGATCAAGAAAACCCGACGCGACACCTTCGGGATAGTTCGATGCGATAAAGCCGACCATACCGATCAGAAGAAGCGGTGCGGTTTCACCAAGCGCCTGTGCCAGGCCGATAATAGTGCCCGTCAGAATGCCCGGCATGGCCAGTGGCAACACATGGTGAAAGACCGACTGCATCTTGGATGCGCCAAGGCCGAGCGCTGCGTCCCGGATCGACGGCGGCACCGATTTCAGCGACGCGCGGGTCGAAATGATGATCGTGGGCAGTGTCATCAGCGTCAGCACCAGACCACCAACAAGCGGGGCTGATTGCGGCAGGTGCGCGAACTGGATGAAGACAGCCAGACCAAGGATACCGAAGACAATCGACGGCACCGCGGCGAGGTTCGAGATGTTCACCTCGATCAAGTCTGTCCAGCGGTTCTTTGGCGCGAATTCTTCGAGGTAGATCGAGGCCGCAACACCGATGGGCAGCGACAGGATCAGCACCACCAGCATCATGAAGAACGAGCCGATCATCGCCACCCCAATCCCAGCGGATTCGGGACGGGACTCCGACGCATCGGCGCCAAGAATGAAGTCGGCATTGAACGTCTTCTGAACTGTGCCCAGTTCCACCAATTGATCGACAAGGTCCAGATGTTCAGCGTCGATATTGCGATCTCGTGCAATGCTTTCGCGGGTGACGCGGTCTTTGAGGTATCCATCGACGCGGCTGGAAGCGAGAAAGCGGAACGTCACCGTCTGACCAATGAGATCCGGGTTGGCAATGACGGTATCGCGGACCTGTGCGGCGGCGCCCGCGCTGATCAGCGCTTTCATGTCCCCTGCCCGGTCCAGCGGCGTCTCGATGCCGGCTGCCTGAACTTTGTCGAGGATCGCTTGCTGGATCAGCGGTGTATAGCCAAAGGTCGACACCTTACGCAGGTCCGCAGGATCACGGTTCCCGTTCTTGTCGAGCTTTTCTTCCAGAAGCTCGACTTCGACCTCAATGAACGTCTGCTGAAAGGCCCCGACACCGTTGAAAAGGATCGACCCCAAAAGCAGCACGAGGAACGACACGCCAATCAGGATGGCCGTGATCCCGTAGATGCGAAAACGCTTCTCAGCCGCGTTGCGCGCTTTGGTGCGCGGGTCGGTTTCGGTCAGCGTGGATGAGTGCGGGGCGGCGGGTGCGCCGCTTGCGGTCGCGTCGGTCATTCGTATTGCTCCCGGTATTTGCGCACGATGGCGAGCGCGACCACGTTGAGGCCCAGTGTGATCACAAACAGGGTGATGCCGAGCGCGAAGGCCACCAGAGCCTCTGGCGAGGTGAAATCACTGTCGCCGGTCAGCTGGCTGACAATCTTGGCGGTCACGGTGGTCATTGCTTCGAAAGGGTTCAGGCTCAGTCGGGCCGCAGCCCCTGCCCCGAGCACCACGATCATCGTCTCACCAATCGCACGCGACGCCGCCAGAAGAATTGCGCCCACAATGCCTGGCAATGCTGCGGGCAGGACCACCTGACGAATGGTCTCCGACTGCGTGGCCCCAAGTCCAAGCGAGCCATCGCGCATCGCCTGAGGCACGGCATTGATGATGTCATCGGACAACGAGGACACAAAAGGGATGAGCATGACGCCCATGACCAGACCTGCGGTCATCACGGCCGTTCCCCCGCCCATCCACGAGACGCCTAGTACTCCGCCCTGTCCAAAGACGCTGACCAGCATCGGACCAACTGTCAGCAATGCGAATAGCCCGTAAACGATGGTCGGGATCCCCGCCAGAACCTCGATCGCCGGTTTCGCAAATGCTCGTACGCGGGGCGAGGCATATTCCGAAAGGTAGATCGCTGCGAACAGACCGATCGGCACCGCCACAGCCAGCGCAATGAACGAGATATAGAGCGTGCCCCAGATCAGGGGCAGAACCCCAAGCTGGGATGTCTGACCCCGGCCCGAGAAACTTGGCGACCACGTCGTGCCAAAGAAGAAGTCGACCATTCGATAGAGGCCGAAGAACTCGATCGTGTTGAAAATCAACGAAAAGACGATCCCGATGGTCGTCAGGATTGCGATAGAGGCCGCCGCGATCAAAAGCGTTTTGATGCCCGCCTCAACCGTGTTCCGGGCGCGAAAGTCCTTCGTCGTCTTGAACAGAGCGTAGGCAAGCCCGGCAATGGCGACGGCAAGAACGATGATTGTCATCACCAGCCCGCCAAACGACGCCTGCGACCTGTAGGCTTGCGCAGCTGTCAGAACTTCAGGGCGCACTTCGGATCCAAGGGCGACGCCAATCTCGGCCAAACGCTCACGAATGTTGGTGAATTCCGAGCGGATGTTGTCAGCCTCATCCGCCGTTAGGGCGTCCATTTCGACGGCTTGGTCCAACCCATCTGCCAGACGCCGCACTTCGCTCATCACAAGCGAACGCGTCGATCCATCTGCAATCGCCTGATCTGGGATCATTTGGCTTACGGTAGAGTTGATGACGAGCGGCTGCGCGATCAGCCAGACCGCCAAAAGGATCAGGGACGGCGCGGTGACCATCCCGAAAACATTCATGCCGTAGTGATTGGGGCGCGAATGAAGATGGCGCGCATCGCCGTTCACCGATTGAAGCGCGCGCTGGCGGCCCAAAATGAACCCTACCGCTGCCAGAGCGAGAATCACGAAGACGAGCCAAATCGGTTGCATATCCCCACCCTGCCGAAAGTCAGAAAACAATGGTGTGGGCGGCACCTGGCGCCGCCCACGTTTTCATCCGCACAACTCGATTAGTTGAGCGTCTTTTCGTTCATGACGGCTTCTTGCGTCATGGAAAGTTCCGGGTCGGAAACGAGGCCGTAGAAAGCCAGCGGGCCATCAGGACCAGCGATTTCGTCGGAGACAAAGAACTCTGCGTACTCTTTGAGGCCAGGGATCACGCCGATATGTGCGCCCTTGATGTAGAACTGAAGCGTCCGCGACACCGGGTATTCGCCCGTTGCAATCGACTCGACCGTCGGCTCGACGCCAGCGATTGTTGCGACCTTCAGCTTGTCGGTGTTCTGCTCGTAGAATGCGAGGCCGAAAACGCCGATGCCGTTGGGGTTGCTGTCGATACGTGCCAGCGTTTCGGTGTAGTCGCCGTCGATGTCGACCGACTTGCCGTCCGTGCGGATTGCAAGACAAGCGTCTTCGGCATCGTCTTCCGACATGCCCGAAGCCATCATGGCTTCGAATGCGCCGGTTTCTTCACAGCCGACGGCTACGACGAATTCTTCGAACACTTCACGGGTGCCGTGCTTGGTGCCTGGAATGAAGGCCAAGATTTCAGCGTCCGGCAGGTCAGGGTTGAAGTCCGACCACATGGTGTATGGGTTGTCGACGATTTCGCCATCAACCAGCACCTTCGGGGCCAGCGCGTTGAAGATGTCAGCAGGCTCAAACGCTGTGAACGCAGGACCATCAAGCTGGCTCGCAAAGACGATGCCGTCATAGCCGAAGACAACTTCAATGATGTCCGTCACACCGTTGGCGGCGCAGTTTTCGACTTCGCTGTCGCGGATCTTGCGCGATGCGTTTGCGATATCGATGGTGTTGGGGCCAACGCCTTCACAGAAGCGGGCCAGACCAGCCGTAGAACCACCCGATTCAACAACGGGGGTTGGGAATTCGAAGTTTTCGCCGAAAGCTTCGGCGACGATCGACGCGTATGGAAGAACCGTCGAAGATCCTGCGACTTGAACGTTGTCGCGGGCCGTTGCGGCAGCAGCGGAAACTGCGGTGATCGCCATAGCAGAGGCGGTCAGTTTCACGAAAGACATATGGATTTGCTCCTGATTCAGTTTCTGGACGCCGTTCACGTCCTCACCGCGGTGGGTAGATTCTCTGGAGCAAGCTTTTGTGACAGGTTTGTAACGGTTATATGACAAAGCCGGAATTGCTGCAGGTTGCCCCAACGGAAACCCGGCTATTCAGCCGCCACAGGAAGAATAACCCGGAAGGTGGCCCCCTGCCCCGGCGCACTTTGGATGTCCAGGCGCCCGCGATGCCGGTTCACGATGTGCTTGACGATCGCGAGGCCCAAGCCAGTCCCACCCAATTCGCGCGAACGATGCGCGTCCACGCGGTAAAAACGCTCCGTCAGGCGCGGGATATGAATTTCATCGATGCCTTCGCCGTCATCCGCGACCGACAGCAGAACCGCCTGCTCGCGAAGAATCGGATCGCGCGGGATCGATTCGATTGTCACCTGCACGGAACTCCCCCGACCTGAGTACTTCACTGCATTCTCGATCAGGTTCGTGACCACCTGTGACAGCTGATCGGAATCCCCCGCGACACCGTGCGACTCATTGGGTTCCTTGGGCGACAGCACAACTTCAACCCCAGCCTCGGCTGCAGCGGGACGCAACGTGGTCAACGCCATCTCGACGACATCGCGCAGGTTGGCCACCTCGGTTGGCCGCATACGTTGTTCGGCCTCAACCTTTGAGAGTGACAACAGGTC
The DNA here is from genome assembly GCA_964638245.1 of uncultured Rhodobacterales bacterium. Classification (GTDB taxonomy): domain Bacteria; phylum Pseudomonadota; class Alphaproteobacteria; order Rhodobacterales; family Rhodobacteraceae; genus CAZWZG01. The sequence goes on along the minus strand of CAZWZG010000071.1, from coordinate 2,758 downwards.
TTTGACGAGCCGAGTCATACGGCTTGCCTCGCGCTCCATGATGTCCAGGAACTTGGCCTGCGCCGCTGGATCGTTTCGCGCCGCGCCTTTCAGCGTTTCGATGAACCCGATCAACGCCGTTAAGGGCGTGCGCAGTTCGTGACTGACATTGGCGACGAAGTCGCGACGCATTTGACCGGCCTCTCGCATGGCGGTGCGATCCTCAAGAACGACAAGCACATGGAATGCTCCGGCGATTTGTACGGGCGTCGCGGTCACATGCCAGTTCACGTCGCGCCCGGCCTCGCTCGTCATGAAGGGCGTCGTCGCCGTCTTGCGCTGGCGCAGCACCGACTCCACGCACGTTAATAACTGTGGCTGGCGCAGGACAGTAATATAGTTGCGGTTGTCAATGGTATTGCCAAACAGCGCGCGAGCAGGCACATTCGACTTCACGATCCGCTCATTCTGCCCAATGAGAAGGCAGGGCGCGGGAAAAGCTTCGACCAGCGAATGCTCCATCAAGACCTCAAAACAAGCACTTTGCAGTTGAGCTAGACGATTAAGACGACCAGTGCGACATTCTTTTCGCGAAGGTTGTAATTTGAACGAGTTAGTCTACTTTGAGGTGTAAGGCTTTGCCGAAGGGGAGTCTCGTTTAGGTGTTTTGGTGTACTTCGGAAGCCTGAACGGGAAGTTAGAAGAAGAAGAGTCGTAGACGTATTTATTGAGGGGGCGCACACAGAACGTGCGTGATGTGCATGACGAAAGATCTTTTGAGCACCAAAGAACTGGTGTCCAAAGCAGCAGCAGCAGGCTCTCCGACAAGGATCGCGGTCCTTGCGGTCGGTGATACCCGGCAATGGAGCGAGACGGGCACGTCGCTTCCCAAGGATGTCAAAGTCGCTTTTGCCGCGATCGAAGATATCACGGACGATTTTCTGGCCATTGTTGAGCCGGAAACGGTGATATCGCCCCTCCTTGCGCGTTCTTTTGATTGCGCCGATCTTGCGGAACGGTTGCACATGTACGCGTTCCGTGGGCGCTACCGTGCCATTGCGGCCGATATTCCGAATCCGGGCTTGATTCGCCGGGAAGTCCGCGAAGCGTTTCCCGGCCTCGACTTCGAAATCATTTCGGACGTGGCCTTCGACAAGCAGCTATTGAGCTAGTCTGGAAGCACATCAAGAGCACGCCGAAAATTCGCGATCAGGTCTTCGGCGCGCTCACACCCTACCGAAACCCTGAAAAACCCTTCCGGCAGACCGATTGCAGCACGCTCTTCCACAGACAGGGCGCGGTGGGACGACGTTGCGGGATGGCTCAGCGTTGTCGCGACGTCCCCAAGCGTGGGCGCAAATGCAACGTCGGGCAGCGCCTCGACCAGCGCATTGCTGGCTGCGCGCCCACCTTCGATCACGAAACTCACAAGATGAGAGCCACCCGACATTAGGGAAGCCGCCAGCGCTTGATCGGGATGATCGGCGCGTGTTGGGTAGTAGACCGAAGCCACTTTGGGATGCGACGCGAGCGCCTCTGCCAGCGCCTCGGCATTTGCCATGGCGCGTTCGAACCGCAACTCGAACGTCATCAAGCCGCGTTCCGCGATCCAGCAATCAAACGGGCTCGGGGTCATGCCTGTCGTCACAATCACGTCTGTCATACGCTGTGCCAAAGCTGCATCGTTGGTGCCGACATAGCCCAGCGTCGCGTCCGAGTGACCGGCAAGGATCTTCGTTACGGATTCGATCACGATGGCCGCCCCACGCTCAAGCGGGCGCAACAAGGCCGGCGTTGTAAACGTGTTGTCCACCAGCACCGGAATGCCCCGTTCCCGGCCAAGCGCAAGGATCCCGTCAAGATCCGAGACGCGAAGCCCGGGATTGGACAAAACCTCGATCAAGATCAGTTTGGTGTCTGGCCGCAGGACCTTTGCGACCGCCTCCAATGACGTCGTATCGACGAAATCCGTCGCCACGCCCCAACGCGGCAGCTCTTCCTTGAACATGCGCAGCGAGCGACCATAAAGCTGAGCGCCGCCAACCGCGTGATCGCCGCTTTTCAATAAGGCCATCAACGCTGCGGCGACAGCCGCCATGCCCGAACCCGTCACAATCCCATGTTGCGCGCCTTCAAGCGCGTTCAGCCGCTCTGCCAACGCTTCGGCATTCGGGTGCCCTTCGCGGGCGTAGGTAAATGCCTTTTCGCGCCCCTCGTACTGACCATCCAACGCATCGGGCGACGCAGACGTGTAAACGACCGAAGGTTGCAGCGGGTTGACCAGAGGACGCGACGCGCTCTCGGGCCAATTCTGACGGCCGGGCGGTTTGCGGTTCATAGGGCTTTCAGTCCCGTGCTGAACCGCAGCGCGTTTTTCGCATAGCGCGCCGCACTGTCGCGCAACCCCTGGATTGCCGCCTTATCCAACTGCCGCACAACGCGTGCCGGCGCGCCGATGATCAGGCTGCCGTCTTCAAACGTCTTGCCCTCGGTCACAAGCGCCCCTGCCCCGACGAGGCAGTTCTTGCCGATCACGGCTCCATTCAGGATGGTCGCCCCCATCCCGATCAGACTCTCATCACCGATTGTACAACCATGAATGATCGCCTTGTGCCCAATCGTGCAGTCCCGCCCGATGGTCACTGCAAACCCGGGATCGGTGTGGATCATCGTCAGTTCCTGGATATTTGTCCCTTCGCCGATGGTGATCCATTCGTTGTCCCCACGCGCGACCGCCCCGAACCAGACCGATGCGCGCGCCGCGAGGCGCACTTTGCCC
>CAZWZG010000070.1:0-15528 GCA_964638245.1 uncultured Rhodobacterales bacterium | reverse complement strand
CAGACCCTCTCTTAGTTCACGCGGCCATCTGTCCCAAAAACCCTGACGACGGACACGCGGGCCGAAGATCATAGCAGCGCTCTGACATGACCCTGCCCCAGACAGGGTTGCGCGCTTCAAGAAGCGTCACATCGTAGCCAGAGCGCTTCATCAAACGCACGAGTAAAAGTCCCGAAGGACCTCCACCAGCGAAAATTAACCTAGCGTCAGGGGTCACGAAACCAATCGCCCAAGTGCCGTAAATGGCCTGTCTTGATCCATACATGTGCCCCTTTGGAACCGGTCGTAGCCTCAAAGACTTCACCGTCAGGGAGACGAATCCAGTCCCACCGCGAAAGCAAACCACCGCCCAGTTCAAAGCCCCCGTCAATGACAAAGACTTCGATGCCGCCCATAGCTTCGAATTTGCGGGACGCTCTTGCGCGCCAGCGTTCCAATCATACGATCTCGCGCGCTTCTGAATGAAGCAGCAGCGCTTTGACTCCGTCGTCCTCCATATTCCAGACTACTGCCGACGTATCTAATTGAACCGCGGTGAGGTCCTCAGGAGCAAACTGATGCAGCTTGACCAGAATAGTCGCCCCATCTCGCGCGTCAGACATGTGTGAAGACGAAGGTGGGTTTCGCACCTAGGATCCAACAGGAAAATCACCGTTTTCGTCTTGAAACGCACCTTCAAGAAAAATGTACTCCTCACCACCATCATGTGTATGAGCCGAAAAGGAACTACCGGGTTCAAAGCGTACGATTGACGTCGCGCGCGCCACTTCTTCACCGACGGGATCGAGCATTTTTCGCTCGACCCCAAGCATTGGCGAACGCACCCAGTCGTTTTCGCCAAACCGGACCAATGCGCGTCAAAAAAAGTCAGCGTTCATTCTGATCAGTGCGTCCTTTGTATCGAAGTTCAGTCATAGGTAACTGACTCGGTCAACGCTGGGGTTTAAACCTTGGGAGCATGGTAGTTTGCTGTTTCGCTCGAGGCGGTGATGCCTTAGACGCAATGAGGGGAACTTGTGTTGACATCAAAACCGGACATCGTTGTTATCGGAGGCGGCAATGCTGCCTTATGCAGCGCCATGACAGCCGCCGAAGCAGGTGCCCGCGTCTTGATCCTGGAGGCCGCGCCAAAGGCCTATCGGGGTGGCAATTCCCGCCACACCCGCAACTTTAGATGCATGCATTCTGGACCTCTCGGTCCGCTGATCGAAAGCTATACCGAAGAGGAATACCTGGCCGATCTCCTAAAGGTCACAGACGGAAAAACGGATGAAGGATTGGCGCGTCTGGCCATTCGAACATCTGAAGAGTGCTTGCCTTGGATGGAAGAACGCGGTGTGCGCTTTCAACCATCGCTTTCGGGCACGCTTTCCCTTGCCCGCACGAACGCGTTTTTTCTGGGTGGCGGCAAAAGCCTCGTGAACGCCTACTATCGAACAGCCGAGAAGCTCGGCGTCGACGTCCGCTATGAAGCGTCCGTGACCCACCTTGAAAAGGACGACGACCGGATCACCCGTGTCGACTACGATTTTCAAGGCGAAAGCCATAGTGTGCATCCCAAGGCCGTGGTCGTGGCCTCGGGCGGATTTCAAGCTGACATCGATTGGCTCACCCGAGCATGGGGTCCGGCGGCGCAGAACTTTTTGATCCGCGGGACGCCCTACAATCGCGGCGTGGTGCTTGCCGATCTGTTGGATCAGGGCATCGAGCAGGTCGGTGATCCGACCCAATGCCATGCTGTCGCCATTGACGGGCGCGCGCCCAAGTATGACGGCGGTATCGTCACACGGCTCGACTGCGTTCCCTTCTCGATTGTTGTGAACAAGCACGGCGAGCGCTTCTATGACGAGGGCGAGGATGTCTGGCCCAAACGCTATGCGATCTGGGGGCGACTGGTTGCGGATCAACCTGACCAGATTGGCTATGTCATCATCGACGCCAAATCGCTTGCGTTGTTCATGCCTTCGGTTTTTCCACCAATCAAGGCGGACAAGCTTGAAGATCTTGCGAGAGCGATGGAGCTGCCACCCGACAAGCTGCGCGAAACCGTTGAGACGTTCAACGCCGCCTGTGGCGACACCTCGGCCTTCCATCCCACCGAACTGGATGGCGTGTCCACGACCGGCTTGACCCCGCCAAAGACGAACTGGGCCCGCCCGATCACAGAACCCCCGTTCTATGGCTATTCGCTGCGCACCGGTGTGACCTTTACCTACCTAGGCCTGAAGGTCGACGAGACCGCACAGTGTTCTATCGGCAATCGCCCGGTCACGAACCTTTGGGCCGCAGGGGAGACGATGGCAGGCTCCATTCTGGGCCAAGGATATCTTGCGGGTTTTGGTATGACGATTGGTACTGTCTTTGGCCGCATCGCAGGACGAGAGGCCGCGAAGTATGCAAATTGACCTGATCCAGGAAGCCCGCCGTCAGGCCGAAATCTGCAACGCCTGCCGTTACTGCGAAGGCTATTGTTCGGTCTTCCCTGCGCTTCATCGCAAACGCGCCTTTGCCGATGGCGACATCACACAGCTTGCCAACCTGTGTCACAACTGCAGGGGGTGCTACTATGCGTGCCAATACACAGCCCCCCATGAATTCGATCTGAACCTGCCCAAAGCCCTGGCCGAAGTGCGCCAAGACAGCTGGAAGGCGCTGGCATGGCCACGCGGGTTTGCCGGGCTGTTCGACCGGTCCGGGGTTGCGATTGCGGCGGCGTTCGTAGTCGCTTTCATCGTGCTCTTCGCCCTCGCCCAAGTTCTTCGCCCGGAGAGTGGCGAAGGCTTCTATGCCTTTATGTCCCACGGACTGATGGTCGCGATATTCGCGCCTGCATTCCTGGTCCCACTCTTGGCTATCGCGGTTTCGCTCCGATCATATTGGCGCGAAGTGGGCGGCGGTGGACTGCGTATGGGCGACATCTGGGACGCTTGCCGCTCTGCCGGGCGCATGAAAAATCTTGAAGGCGGCCATGGCGATGGCTGCAATTTCGAAGACGAAGATCGATTCACCCAAGCGCGTCGCCATTTCCACCAAGCCACCCTTTACGGGTTCCTGCTGTGCTTTGCGTCCACTTCAAGCGGGACGGTGCTCCATTATGGTTTTGGACTGGAAGCCCCCTACGGCCTTTTCAGCCTGCCAAAACTACTCGGTGTCCCCGGCGGCCTTCTTCTGTGCCTCGGCACAGCGGGTCTGGCATGGCTGAAAACCAAAGCCGATCCCGATCTCGGAGCCCCAAACGCATGGGGAGGAGAGATGGCCTTCGTCTTGCTTTTGTTTTTCGTCAGCGCGACAGGGCTATTGCTCTATGCCGCGACCGGTACGGTGGCCGTTGGCTGGCTTTTGCCTCTGCACTTGGGAACGGTACTGACCTTCTTCCTGCTCACGCCTTACTCTAAGATGGCCCACGGGTTCTTCCGCATGGCGGCGCTCACGAAAGAGGCTGCGACCACGCGCGAAAAGGCGAAAGCCTAGGCGCTTCTTTCCCAAACGTCTGGGTTGATCATGTGGATCGGTGCGCCGGATGCATACGCGTTTACCTGCTCGAAGATGTCCGTGAATTGCAGGTCGAACTCGTCCTCGGTGACATAGCCGATGTGAGGCGTTGGCATGACATTCGGATGCGTCAGAAGAGGGTTCGAAACGTCGCGCAATGGCTCTTGGTCAAAGACATCGACAGCGGCAAAGATCCGACCGTCCTTGATCGCAGCTTCAAGAGCGCCGCTTTCGACCAGCCCGGACCGTGATGTGTTCACGAACAAGGCGCGGTCCTGTAGTTGCGCCAAATCCGTGGCCGTGATGATCCCCCGCGTCGCGGGTTTGAGCCGCACATGCACACTGACCACATCTGAGGTCGCAAAAAACGCCTCGCGACTTTCGGCCACGGTTTCGCCGTCTGCGGCGGCTCTGGCACGGCCGTCTTCGGACGACCACCATTGCACGCGCATACCCATCGCCTTTGCGTACCCAGCAACCGCCTTGGCAATCCGTCCATACCCATACAGCCCCAGAGTCCGCCCGCGCAACGTGCGCCCCACACCCATTTGCCAGCCCCCCAAACGGATCGAGGCGACCTGATCCGGAATCTGTCGATAACTGGCAAGGATCAGCCCCAGCGTCAGTTCCGCCGCCGCATATGACGGCGTGCCCGAGTGCATGTTGGAGCACAAAAGAACATCATTTGCCGAACACGCCTCCACATCGATGTGCGGATATACGCTGCGCTGCGAGACGAGCTGCAAGTTCGGCAAACGCTCCAGCAGCGGCGCTCCGATTTTCGTACGTTCGCGGAAAAGAACCAGTGCCTCGGCCTCGGCCACCCGTTCCGCAAGGCGCTCTGGGTCAGGCTCGTGATCCGTCCAGACGGTCACATCGTGACCCTCCAGCATCTCAAAACAGGGCAGACCGCGCAGGGTGTCGAACCAGTCGTCGAGGATGTGAACCTTCACCGGCTTTCGATCCCAGCCATAGGCTCGGGCGTACGCGGCGTGGCGACAAAACGCGGGGCCTCAAGCGACCGGAGCGCTTCGTTGACCGAACCGCGCAAGCCGATCAGGTGATTATACTGTGCATCGCAGCCCGACACCGGCGTTGGATAGCCTCGCAATTCCGCATCGATCAATTGGCGTGCCGACATCAGTTCTGTGCGGGCCAACAACAGGCAGTCTTCATAGCTCATGTCTGGATCCTCCTATTGGTATACCGTAGTATACATTAATCAAGATCCGTGACCAGCCCAAACCGAACGCGGAACAAAAACGCTGCCCGAGGCAAGCTTGCGCGCCGTTCGAACCAGCCCTGCCGACCGCAGATCAAACTTCTCCCCGTCCACTTCGAAATCGACAACGACCTCAAGTTTGCCCATCGGGTGCTCAAGGTACAACGTCGCCGGCGTGGCGCCGATCCCGTTGCTCATCCCGGTGCCCACCGTCCCGGGGCACAACACCGCCGCGCTTAGACATTGCGAGCCGGTCACGGCCAAGGACGGATGGCACTTCCACGGCATGAAATACCGCACAGCCACCGTCCCGCCATCCCGCGCAGGCGAAAGCAAACCGAACTTCGGCGTGACCGATTTCGACACATCGCCCATCCCCATCAACTCACCAGCTTTGCGGCGGATGGGCTCCATGCGGTCGTAGAAGGCCTGGTTGTCGTCCAACTCCGCCGCGCTTTCATGACCGGTCAACCCGAACGCATCTGCCCGCGCGATCACCATCGGCATCGCGACATCCAGACAACTGACTTCGATCCCGTCGATGACATCAATCCGATTGCCCGTCGGGAACAGTTTTCCGGTCGCGCCACCAACCACATCCATGAACATCAGTTCGATCGGAGCCGCCGTTCCCGGCACGCCGTCGATCTGCGCATCTCCGTCGTAAGTAACCCCATCGGGGCCCGTCCGCACTTTGGCCAGCACCCGAGCGCCCGTGTTCACAGCGCGGATCTTGACCTCGGTCACATCACCTGTCGGTGTGACAAGCCCCATCTCGATGGCCGCTGGCCCGACGCCAACAAGGATGTTCCCGCAGGTCGGCTTGTAGTCGACCAACCGATCCTCAACGCTGACCTGTGCGAAAAAGTAGTCCACATCCGCCCAGTCATCATCGGACTTCGACAGCATCGCGGTTTTCGTCGTCACGGCAGCACCACCGCCGATCCCGTCGATATTGATCGAATGGCCCGAGCCAACAATCGACACGAGCACGTCGGACAACTGATCAAGGTCCTCCGGCAGATCAGAGCGAAGCATGTAAGGCCCGCGCGACGTCCCGCCGCGCATGAAGTGAAAGGGAATAGAAGTCTGGCTCATGTCTTAATCTCTCTCATCAACGCCTCTCCGAAAGCCAGCGTGCCAAGCTGCCCGCCAAGGTCGCGTGTGCGTGTCCCGGGTCGCGACAGGCACGCGCCTAGCGCGGCTTCGATCGCATCGGCAGCAGCGCCTTCCTTCAAATGCCGCAGCAACATTGCCAACGACAGGACCAGCGACGTCGGATTGGCCTTGTCTTGCCCCGCAATGTCTGGCGCAGATCCATGTTGCGCCTGCGCCGCCGCGTGGTCGGGTCCTGCGTTCAACGAGCCAGCCAGCCCAAGGCCGCCACACAACTCACCGGCCAAATCCGACAGGATGTCCCCGAACATGTTCGTCGTCACAACCACATCGAACCGACCCGGATGGCGCACAAAATGCGCGGCAGCCGCGTCCACGAGCATCTCTTCGTACTCGATATCCGGGTGTCCCCGAGCGACATCGCGCACCGTATCCAGAAACAACCCATCTGACACCCGCATCACGTTCGCTTTGTGTACTGCCGTGACGCGTTTTTGCGCGCGGCCCTTTGCAAGTTCGAATGCGGCCTCGGCAATCCGCCGACTGGCCGTTTCAGTGATCCGGCGAATGGCAAGCGCAACACCGGGCGTTGGCATGAACTCTCCCGGCCCCAGGTGCATATTGCGATCCGCATAAAACCCCTCGAGGTTCTCACGCACAACGATCATGTCGGTTGGCTCAACAGCCGGCGCATCGACCCCTGCCCAAATCCTTGCGGGCCGGATATTGGCGTATAGATCAAGCTCCCGACGCAGGACCCCGGACGGGTTCAAACCGCCCTTTTCTCGCGGCGGATACGCGTTGTGAGACACTGGTCCAAGCAAGACACCGTCAGCCGACTTCGCCGCGCCGATCACCGCATCGGGAATGGTCGAACCTTCGCGTTCCAGCGCCGCAAACCCTATCTCCATTCGCTTCACGGCAACGGGCCGAGACAAGCTCGGCCCGACCGCATCAAGGACATCCAGCGTCACGCCCATGATCTCTGGCCCGATCCCGTCACCCTCAAGGGCGAGCAGTGTCAGGTCAGAGGCCATGGAAGATCCACATAGGACTGCAAGAGCCCCGGAGGGAAATCACGGTTCAACAGCCATGCCATGAGGCACATGAACGCGATCCCACCCGCCGTATACGCCGCCGCAAAGCCCCAGCTTTTGTTTGCCCGGAAACGGATGAAGGCGAATAGGAAGATCGCAAGCGCAAGGATGAAGCCCAGAAGCGCGGTCAGCGCCAGCAACGCCCCGAACCATGCCAGCGTCGCCCAAAGGCCGTGCGTATTGTCCGTATCACTCGCCTCGCGGTCCGCAAACAATGGGTCGGTCTCTGGCCGTAGCATCATTCGAACCAGCAGGATAATTGCACCAATGATCGAGACTGTCGCCACGAATTTCGGGAACACCCGGTCTGCGCTCGCATAATCAGGGATCATCGCTGCGTTAACGTAGGCCACAACCAAGTAGCCCAGCACCACCAGAAGGAAGATCAGCGGCGCACGCTTGGCCCCAGATTCAACCGCACCTTCAGCCATGATCGTCTTGGCTTGGCGTAGACCCAACACGACCGAAATCAGCGTGATGATAATCAACACGATGACGATGGGCGAAAAGATGTACTCCAGCCCCTCTTCAAAGCTACGGCGGAACCGCGAGGCTGCAATTTGAACGGCTTGGTTGGCGAACGTCTCTGCCGGGTTCGACAGAACGAAACCGATCAGGAACGCGGGTCGCGACCAATCAAAGCGCCGCATCATGATCCCCAGAAGGCCAATCGCGAACAGCGCGACAAGATCCATCAGGTTTTGCCCTGACTGGAAGGCCGCAAAGCTGATGATCATGAAAAGGAATGGTGCCAAAAGGCCGAATGGGATCGTCGTCAACCGCGCAATTCCACCGGACGCCGCGATGCAGATTAGCGTACCGACGACGTTTGCGAGGGCAAGCAACCAGACAATCGCGTAGGTGATGTCGAGGTTGTTTTTGAGCATCGAGGGGCCAACCTCGATGTTGCCGGACCCGAGCAGCGCAATCGCGCCGATGAAGATCGCCATCGATCCCGACCCCGGGATGCCGAACAAAAGCGTCGGCACAAGGCCCCCGCCCTCTTTGGCATTGTTCGAGCTTTCGGGCCCGATCACGCCGCGAATTTCGCCCGAGCCGAATTTCGACTTGTCCTTGGTCGTCTGCACGGAATGGCCATAAGCGATCCAGTCCACGACGGATCCCCCAAGCCCCGGAATGACGCCAACGATCACCCCGATGATCGAACAGCGCACCGAAAGCCATATGTTTGCAAACCAGTCTTTCACCCCCGCCAGCCAGCCGCCGCCCAAAGGCGAGCGATCCGAGATTGACCGGTCCTGTCGCAACAACGCAACGATCTCCGGGATGGCAAAGATGCCAAGCCCCACGATCACCAGCTTCAAGCCGTCCGTGAGGTAGGGGAAATCATAGGTCGCCATGCGCAGTTCACCGGCGCTGTCGCCTTCGCCAATGGTGCCCACCATCATGCCAAGCCCCGCCGCAACGATCCCCTTGATCGCCACGCGACCTGCAAGAATGCCGACCATGGACAGACCAAAGATCGTGATCATCAGCAGTTCTGGCGTCTTGAATTCAAGGACGATGGGTCGCGCGACAAGGATGAAAACCGTCAGGAACGACGCCCCGACCAGTCCCCCGAAAAGCGAGGATGAAAACGCCGCCGACAATGCCCGCGCCGCTTCACCCTTTTTGGCCATGGGAAAGCCATCGAGCACTGTCGCCTGGCTTGCCGATGACCCCGGTATCCCCATCAGGACACTGGCAAAGGTGTCCGATGTCGGCACGACGGCCACCATACCAATCATCAATGCAAGCCCCAGAACCGGGTCCATGCCGAACATGAAAGGCAGCAGAAGGGAAAGGCCCGCGATCCCGCCCAGTCCGGGAAACACCCCGATACAAAGGCCCATCACAACGCCAAGGATCAGATAGCCGAGAACAATAGGCTGAAAGATCAGCCCCGCTGCATCCCCGAGTGCGGGGAGCGCGACCGTGAAAAAGTCCATAGGTCTTGCTTTCGAAAGGGGAAAGGTGCTCCGGCGGCACCAAAGGCCGCCGGAGCGAAGGCTATTTAGCCGTCAAGCGACACGCCGTAGCGGTCTTTGAGCCAGCCAACCACGAAGGCTTTTGCGGCTTCAGGCACTTCGGTTGCGCTGTTGAGCGCGCCTGTTGCTGCGCCACCCGTCATCTGCGGGTAGACGCCAAGACGACCGGCCGAGATTTCGGCAAAGTCAGGACGCGCCTTGATGGCTTCAAAGGCGGCCGTGTAGGTGACCATTGCATCGTTGGATGCGCCAGCCGGCAGGAAGACCATCTTCTGGGCCGGGAAACCGGCAACGAAGAAGGCTTTCCAGGCTTCCCACTGCTCGCCGCTCGTCTCGCAGGACGGCGTGGCTTCACAGACTTCCTTGAACGTCGGCATGTCCGGGAAGGTCGGGTCACGAACGATGTTACCGGCATCGTCCAGAGCACCCCAGCTCATCATCGGAACAGCGTCACCAGCTTCCACCAAAGGCGTTACACCCGACAAGTAGGAAGAGGACGTCTGGTAGTCGATGTTGGCTTCGCCGCGCTCGAACATCAGGCGGCCATCACCGCGGCCTTTGATGCCGAAGACCGGCTCAACGTTCAGACCCAGCATTTCCCAAGCCAGAAGCGGGACAAGGTCAAGACGCGTGGCGCCCTGAGAACCATAGATGAAGTCCGTGCCCTGAAGCGCGGATGCGTCCAGACCGTCCATCATGCCAGCCAGTTCAGGTGTCAGGTAGGCGACACCACCCGTGCCGGACGCCAGAACGACGTTCCAGTCGTTGTACTCATAGCGCACGCGCGGATCGCCCAGAAGGTAGGGGAACTGCGTCGAGCCCGAAGAGCCAAAGATCAGCGTGCCGTCTTCGTACTGCTGCTCTTGGAACCAGTTGGCGCCCTTGGTCGAGCCTGCGCCCGGCATGAACTTGACGACGACTGTCGGCTCGCCCGGCAGCGCTTCGCTCAGAAGCGGTGCGTAGAAGTTGGCCCATTTGGCCGAACCGCCGGTTTCCGAGAACGGGATTACCCATTCGACGGTCTTGCCGGTCAGGTCGATGCCGTGGCCACCTGCGTTTGCGTTTGTTGCGAAGGTCGCGGCCGCGGCAATGCTTACGGCCACGCCAAGCGTGGTTTTCATGGTCATATGTTTTCCTCCCATATTCGGACGTTTGCCGCCCGATGCGTTCCCAATCCGAGTGATTCCCGGATTTCGCGTTTCAATATGGCCTATGAAGCTTGCACCAAGCCTTCATCAGCGCAAAAATCGGGCAATGCATATTCTGGTCGTCGAAGACAATGACGCACTGCGCAAGGGGATCTCGTACCGTCTGTCGGACGAAGGCCATGCTGTGGATGCGCTTGCCAACGGCGATGCAGCGGATGCTTTTTTGCGCGGAGAAAGCTGCGATCTGGTCATCCTGGACATCAACCTGCCGGGGCGAGACGGATTGGAGATCCTCAACGCTATGCGAAAACGCTCCGACCCGCGCCCGGTCATTTTGCTGACGGCGCGCTCAACAACGGACGACCGGGTCGCCGGGCTTGATGCGGGCGCCGACGACTACCTTGTGAAACCGTTCGACATGGATGAATTGGCGGCCCGTATCCGCGCCCTTGCGCGACGTCGCGCGATCGCCCCGCGCCGGACGCTAAACATCGGGCCACTGACGCTGGACGTCGAAACGCCGCAACTCAACGGGCCCGATGGCCCGGTCGAGATCCCACGACGCGAACTGACAATGCTGATCGTCTTGGCCGAAGCTGCCGGAACACCAGTGTCCAAAGACCGCCTTCTGGATCAGATGTACGGCACCGGAAGCGCCAGTGAGGAGAAAGTGGTCGAGGTCTATGCCTCGCGCCTGCGCAAACGGCTGGCCGAATACGGGGTTGGTATCAAGGCCCTGCGCGGCATCGGATATGCCTTGAAAGAAAGCGAGGAATGAGGCGCGCCGCTTCCCTCAGAACGCGGCTGACGCTCATCATCCTGGTGCCGATCCTTTTGATAGCGATCGCAGCCGGCCTTTGGCAGCTGAACAATGCGCGTCAGACCGCTGCCGAGGTTTTCAGCCGCAGCCTTTTGTCAGCCGCCCTCGCTGTCGCGGGCGACGTGGCGATCTCGGACGGCGACGCTTTGTCGGCACGAACTCGGGACATCCTTGCGGATACGTCAGGCGGGCAGGTGTTCTACCATGTCTATGCTCCCGATGGGGTCATCGTTGCTGGTTACGCCACGCCACCGGTCGGGATCCCGCTCGCGAACACGTTCCAGACCGACCCAAGCTACTTCAACGCGACCTACCTGGGGCGCAGTGTGTCGGGTGTCCGGCTCCAGACCATTACCGAGATCGAAGGGTTCAGCGGCACGTTCACCACGACCGTGTGGCAGGACACGGCGGTACGCGAAGCGTTTGTGCGCGATCTGATCGCACGCACCGCTATCGTCATTACCGGCCTGATTGCCGCTCTTTCGTTTGTGGTTTGGTTCGGCATCCGGATTGGTCTGCGTCCGCTGCTCAACCTCGAAGAAGCGATCGCGCAGCGCTCCAGCGACGAATTGAACCCGATCCGCCGCGCTGTACCCACCGAAGTCAGCGGCATTGTGCAAACCCTGAACCGGCTGTTTCAGCAGGTTTCACAATCCATGAACGCGCAGAACGACTTCATCTCGAACGCCGCGCACCAGTTGCGCAATCCTATTGCGGGCGTCCTCGCGTTGGCGCAGGCAACAGAAGCCGCGCCTACGTTTGAAGAAGCCAAACGCCGTTCCGCCGACCTTGTGGATGCCGCCAACGCGACCGCCGACCTGAGCGCCAAGCTGCTGTTGATGGAACGTGCCAAGGCGATCAGCCCTGATGCATCGAAAGCGCCATTTGACTTGGCCGAGGCGCTCTCGTCACTCGTCGCCGACATGCGCCCACGCCTGCGCCAAGGCGTACAGCTAGAGGTCAACTACGGGGCGGGTGATCTTCCCTATGTCGGCGACCAGCTCATGCTGATGGAGGCGATCCGAAACCTTGTACAGAACGCGCTGGTCCATGGCGGTGACGCCTTGACCAAGATCGAGATCTCAGCGGCTCAAGACGCTCGAAACCTGATCCTCAGCGTTCGCGATGACGGTGTGGGCGTGGCCGAAGCCGAACTGCCGAACTTGCGTGAGCGCTTCACACAAGCCGGCGGCGGGGCGGGCAGCGGATTGGGGGTTTCGATCGTCGAAGCCGTGGCGCAAGGCCATGGCGGTACATTGGACCTGCAAAACGGATCGCCCGGCCTTATCGCGCGTCTGATTTTGCCACGCGCAGGCTGAAGCGCCCGTTACCAGATCCGGCGCACGAAGAGCCCCAGCAAAACGACCCCGCTCGCCCCGACGAGCCCGAGGCCAATACCAAGCCCAACCAGATCGGTCAGCGCCCCAAGAAACACGGCACCCGTTGCGGCCGCACCGACCCCGACCAGTACCCAAAGGCTCATCACACGCCCCCGCATATCATCGGCCAGATCAACCTGAATGGCGGTTTGCATCGAAATCCCTGTCATCGTCGTTGCAAACCCAAGACCACTGATCAAACCAAGGGTTAAAACCCAGATCTGCGAGAGTCCGACTAATGGCACCAACATCAACCCAACGAGTGCGGACGCCAATGCCAACCGTGGCAACCGGCCTGGCGCCTGCGTCCTCATCGCTGCCTTGGCAATCCCGGCAATCAGCGCGCCCAGACCCGCCGCCGCGGTCAACAGGCCAAGCCCTGTGGCTCCGCGATCAAACACACCGTCCGCGATCACCGGCAGGATCTCCAGAACGCCCCGCGAAATGAACGCGCCAGCGCCCGTGACGACAATCGCGCTGCGGATAAGAGACGAGCCCAGAACATGCCGGATGCCAATCGCCATTTCTTTCAAGAATGGCGCCTTATCGCCTTTCGGGTCCGTCTCTCGCGGATTGAGAAACGACAACGCCAAGATGAACGGAAGGTAGAAGATCGCTTGCGTCATCAACGACGCGCCGATCCCGAAGCTTGCAATCATCCAGCCGCCCAAAGCCGGCCCACTCAGCCGCGCCAGGTTGAAGTTGATTGCCGTCAGGCTCACGACAGACGCGATGTCACCCCGCTCAACAAGGCGCGGCGCCAGCGACATGCGGATCGGATGGTGCGCCGCCATCGCCATGCCCAACAGGCCTGAGACAACCGCCAGCAAAACGGGCCCCAAAACCCCCATCGCATGGCTGGCAAAGAGCAAGAGCGCCAACGCGCAAAGAAAGCCCTGCGTGATCATCGCCGCGCGCCGTATCCGGATGCGATCGACCAGTACGCCAAAGAACGGTCCAGCCACGACAGTTGGCGCGAAGTTCACAAACGCCACCAGACCCACGTAACTGGCAGACCCCGTCAGGTTCCACGCCAGCCATCCAATGGTCAGCCGCTGCATCCATAGCGCATTCAGCGCAAAAACGTTGCCGATCAGGTAAATACAGAAATCACGGGACGTCAGCGCGGAAAGGTTCATGCCCCCTCCCTATACCCCGCAGCAATCGCCCGCCAGTTGGCCGATCCGCGTCTTAGCCCCAGCTGTGGCCAGCCCAGCTGATCTGTTCGCCCGCGAGCCACGCCTTACCCGTGGCATAAAGCACATCAACTTCCGGGCCCTTGATCCCTGGCATGTCCTTTTTGACCGGATAGCCAATTTGGGACTGGAGATAGGCGAGATGCCGGTAGCCGACCGGAAAGGCTTCAAGGATTTCGGGGTCCAGTTTGATCCCCTGCCCCGGCATCACCGGATCCATACGGTCTTTTTCATAGATCGGCTGACGCAGGCACATGCCCCAAGCCCCATCGCGCTTTTCCAGAAAGTCGTAGAACCGCCCGGTGCAGACCACATCGACAAGCACGCCATGGACTTCAGCACGTTGAGAGATGGTCATCTTTGTCTGGGTAATGGCCCGATTACCATTGATCTCGGCATTGAAGCCCCCAAGGAAATGCAGGATCGAAACGCCCTTGGCCCAGCCTTCCTTGTTCATCGCGATGAACTCGTCCGCCAACCCTTGGGTCCAGGTCGCCATCATGCGCCCGTCGTCGTGCCAAACGGTGCGGAACTTGTCCCAGAACCCGGCGTCCCGCCAGATCGCCCAATTGTCGATCAACTCCCGCAGGAGCAGCTTGTCTTCATCGTAGGCCATTGCAGTGCTCCTCAGAACGGGGTTTTCCGGCCACCACGCTCGACCGTGAACCAGCGGGTTTCGGTGAAGGTTTCCGCAGACCAGCGCCCACCGTGGCGACCCAGTCCGCTGTTCTTGACGCCGCCAAACGGCACCGTGGGCTCGTCATAGATCGTGGTGTCGTTGACATGGGCCATGCCGCTTTCGATCCGGCGCGCGACTGCAAGCCCACGCTCAACATCCCGGGTCATGACCGACGCCGACAACCCGTATTTGCAGTTATTTGCCAGAGCGATGGCTTCGTCCTCATCGCTCGCGAACATGATATTGGCGACGGGCCCAAACACCTCTTCATGGAAGATCTCCATTTCAGGTGTCACGCCGGTGATGATCGTTGGCTCGAAGTAAAGGCCATCACGTGACCCGCCACGATGGACGGTGATCCCATCTGCTCGCGCCTGTGTCAGACGCGCTTCGACCTTGGTCGCCTGTGTTTCGTTGATCATGGGGCCAATGTGGTTTTCCACCTGCGCCGGATCGCCTAGCCCAAGCTCATTTGTGGCCGCCATGAACTTCGTCATGAAGACGTCCTCGAGCGACTTGTCGACGATGATCTTTTCGGCGGACATGCAGATCTGACCCTGATGAAAAAACGCCCCGAAGCGCGCCGCATGCACCGCGCGGTCGATGTCCGCATCATCAAGGACCAGCAGGCTATCCTTGCCGCCCAATTCGACGCAGGCCTTCTTCAAAAGCCCGCCCGCCGTTGCAGCAATGGATCGTCCGACTGCGGTCGACCCAGTAAAACTTATCGCCTTGATAAGCGGATTCACCACCAGCTCATCGCCCACCTCGGCCACGTTGTCGCGCGAACAGGTAACGACGTTCAGGACCCCGGGCGGCATCCCCGCCTCTTCGAACACTTCAGCGATCATCAACCCGCCCGTGATCGGCGTTTCTTCAGACGGTTTTAGGACGACCGTGTTCCCCACCGCCAACGCCACGCCAAGACCACGGCTCGACAACAAGAGCGGCACGTTCCACGGGCTGATGACGCTGATCACGCCCAACGGAACGCGCTCCACCATGCTGGTCTTGTTGTGATCCGAGGCAAGGTTTTCGCCAGTGGGCAAGTAGGCCGCAGCCGCTGCCGAGCGATAGACCTTGGGCGTGTAGCCTGTCTCGAACATGCCTTTGCGGATCCAGCCCCCGCACTCCGACGTCAGGGCCGCCACGAAGTCGGGCCGCCGCTTTTCCAAGACATCCGCGACCTTCAAAAGGTGATTTGCCCGCTCGTGAAACGGCAATGCCGCCCATAACTTCTGTGCCTCAGACGCCGCCGCAATCGCAGCCGCCGCATCAGCGCGAGTGGCATCGGGCGCCTCTGACCAGACCTTGCCATTGGCCGGGTTGAACACCTCGAATGTCCCGCCCGAGGCTTTGCGCCATTTGCCACCGATCGAAAGACCCTTGGC
>CAZWZG010000069.1:0-15540 GCA_964638245.1 uncultured Rhodobacterales bacterium | reverse complement strand
CGCCAGGTTTTCAACCTGGAAAGAGGGGTTCGATTCCCCTACGGGCTGCCACTTGTTTTTTTCTTTTATAAAAATCAGAGGCTTAGCGGTCTGTTTTGTCCCACCCGTTGGCACGGGGGTCAAAAGTGGGACACTTTCGTTCTAGTTCTGTCCTCCCATTTTCTTCATTGCGGCCTCTGCGCGGACGCGCTGGTTCGCGCCTTTGGTGTATCGCGTGACTTCTTTCGAGGTCTGGTGGCCGGTGATCGCCATAATCTCGAATTCCGTGCAGCCGAGTTCCGCAAGCCGTGCCGCAGCAGCCTTGCGCAGCCCGTGGACGCTGCAATGTTTCAAACCGGCGTCATCGGCCCATGCGCGAAAGCGATTCCCAAATCCCGCGCTTGTGTAGGGGCGCCCGTAGCCGTTCACTAGAAACGCTAAGTCGCCGGTTGGACTGGCATCAATGATGCGCTGCAACTCAGGAATGATGGGCAGTTCGAGTTTCACAGGGTTGCGGCTCTTGTTTTTCTGCTGTGTAAAGACCAGCCACCCATCTCGAACGTGTTGCTTGCCGAATAGAACCAGGTCGGAACGTCGCTGTCCGGTGTAGAGGGCAAGTGCAAGCGCGAGTCTCGCAGTCGTGCCGACAGGGTGCTTCTCTTCAAAGGCTTCGATCTCGTCCAGCGTCCAGGAATGATAGCCTTCGGACTTGGACCGCAGCAGTTCAACGCCCGTCGCAGGATTGGTCTCGCAATGGTCATAATTGACGGCAAAGCGATACAGTTGACGCAGGGTCTTGATGAGCGTATTGGCTGCCTCGGGGGTGTCCAGCATTTCGTCTCGCACCTTGCGAATACCGCGAGCGGTCAGGGTGCCGAATTTCTTTTCGCCATTGCCCTTTCGCTTGCAGAACCGTTCAAGGATCGCGCGTCGGGTCTTCTGTGTTCCCGCGCCAAGTTCAGCGAACATGGCTGATTTATAGTATTGAGCGCAAAGCCAATGCAGGGTGCCCTTGCGCAGACAGCCGGGCTTTGGCGTTGACGTCTTTCGCGGCTCTTTAGGCCCCGCTTCTGCGCGCCGATAGTCCGTCAGAAACTGAGGTGAACCGATTGGGCCGCGAAGCCGCACCTTGCTCCCGTTCCGCCGGTAGTAGAGGCGAACGTTGCCGTGCCGGTCGGTGTCCTCAACAACGTATTTCAACTTCATCCGCATCGAATCTCCCTCGTCCATCACCAATCGTCGGAGGATTCGAGACGGGCATCTTCCGCGCCGCCGGGCAAGTCTTCGATTGCGGAATCGATTTGGCGCACGTCCCAAAGGATGCGTGAATAGATGCGCTTGGCAGGCGGCATCAGGTTTTCCGTTACCAGCTTGTCAAAGGTGACAGGGCTTATCCCTACATATGCCGCCGCCTCGCCACGGGACAGAAGCCGGGCGGTGGGCAACGGGATAGGACGGGTTGAATTGATCTCGGCCATGATATTGATCTCAGAGTGTTCTTGTGGATCATCAGCGGTCCTTTCTCATGGAAATGGGCGGCGCCGTGATGCGCCGCCCGGTCAGCTTCAGAAGCCCGACAGGCGCACGTTGACCGCGCCTTTGCCGGTGCCGGCCGCAGTAACGGCGACGCCCAGTTTCGTGTTGTCGGTTGCCGTGATCGTGGCGAGTTCTGCGGAAGCGTCCCAATAGACCACGTCGCCAAGCGCCATATTATCGGCTGCGACCTTGGCGAATTCAAAAACACCAGAGGTTGCCACGTCCACAAATGCGCCGCTTGCAGCATCACCTAGCGCAATGCCGACGATTTCACCGGCAATGACCGGGGCGCCGCTGGTCACGGTCGCGGGGGCGGGAATGGTCAGATTGTCCCCGCGTTGAATGAAGTTCGTTGCCATCGGATCAGACTCCTTTGCTGGTCTGGAATTGGATCATGCGGGCGGGTTTCGACGCGCCTGCGATTTGGGATTTCAGGTCGAGAATGTAGAGGCGCAGCGCGTCGCGGTTGGCGGGTCGGAATTCGACCCGCTCGCCGTTGCTGTCATAGACCGCGACAACCGCCTGCCCCGTCATGAGGTCGTGCCACGCGGTTTCCGCCTCAGTCAGCCGTTCGGCCAAAGTTGCCATCAGCTGTCACCGGGGTTCTTGTATGCGCCGCGCCAGTCGGTCCACCCGCAGCCGAAGTCGAGGAAGGCGCGGTATTCCATGCCCAGCGTGGTCCAGGCTTCCTTGCGCTGGATTTGCACGCCTTGCGCGGATTGCAGATAGGCGAATTGCAGCGCCGGAACCCGTGCCGGGTCAGCAAAAAGCCACCAATCGTCCGAGTCTTCCAAACGCGGTTCCACGATCAGTTCCAGACGCGAGGCGAAGGGGTTCGCGTCGTCAATGGTGGCCGGGTAGATTTCGGCCATCAGGCGTTCGGCTGCGGTTTCGTGATCCGGTCCCACCAGCAGGAAGCGCGGCTTGGCGTCCACGATGGTCTTGCCGTCCAGCCCCTTGGTCTTTCGCATCGCCTGCCGTGCGGCGTCCAGTGCCGACATATCTCCCACGCTGCCGATCGAGGTTCCCGAACCTGTGAGGTTGCCCCGCGCGGCGAAGAACACCGGGTTGCCGTCTGCCATGTTCGGATTGCTGGTCAGGATCGAAACCAGTTCGTCGGCTTCGGTTTGCGCCGCAGCCTGACCAATTGCAGAGGTCATATCGCCCAGCATGTTCAAGTCGTCGTCAATCAGTAGTTTACGCGAAACCGAAATGGCGCGACCGAAGGTCTTGAGGCTCATGGACTCACCGGTTTCCGCGCGGCTGGTATGGGTGAATTCGCCCTGTTCACTCATTTCTTCCAGACGGCCCATCTCACCTAGGCGAATGGATTGCGACGGCTTGAAATTGGGAAGGGTGCGCTGCCGTGCCAGACGTTTCAGCGGCGACTCTGCGGCGCGGTAGCTGTCCAGCGCGACCTTCCCCATCGCGTTGCTGACCACCAGCGGGAAGTCGGACGTGCCATGCGCGGCCCGCGTGAAGATTTCATCCGTCGAAAGGCCACGGGTCGCTTCGCCTGCGCGTTGCAGCGACTCCAGCGCCATATCGCGCAGGGTCATGTTCACAAAATCTCGGGACGCACCCGGCAAGTCGCCACCTGCCATGCGGAATGCCACTGCATCAGCTTGCCGGGTTCGGATCGTCGCCGGATCTTCGCTGGAACCGTGAACACGGATGCGCGGTGTATCTGCGCTGCGTTTCAGCATTTCTTCCCGCGCCGACTCGCGGATTTCATTGTCGGTCAGTTCTGCGTCAGACATGCGGGTTGCCCAGTCTTCGGACAATCCACACGCCGTGCGCAGGGTTTCGACCAGCTCTGCGCGGTCGTTCGTTTCATCAAGTGCCATGCTCTTACCTCGTTTTTTGGCATTCGGGTCTGCGGGAATTGCGACAAGGGAAACCTCTTGGATCGTCCATGCCGTCGCGGTTCGGGTTCGTGCGCCAGCTGTTACGCCATCGCGCCAAGCGGCGACGCTGTAACCGACGCTGAAACTGGTCAGAGTGCCGTCGCGCACGCGGTCCACGATGGGTACCATGTCCTGCGCGGTGCTGAATGTGAGGTCTGCGACCACGGCCCCGTCTTCCAGGCGGAAGTTGCGGGCGCGTCCGATGGTGGCGGTTGCTCGGTGCCGGTCATGGGAGTCCAGCAGCGGCACATCGAGGTTTCCGAGATCCAGCGCCGCCGGGTCCAAGACTTCCAGATATGCGCCGCGCTGGTCACGCCGCCGGACGGGCGTTGCGGTTGCCACGGTTGCACTGATGGTCAGCGGCCCGTCGGTCGCGCCGCCGGTTGCCGTGACAGGCATTTGCCGGGTCAGCAGTTCAAGAGTCGTCATTCTCGTGTCCTTTGAAGGTCAGATTGAGCGCGGTTTCGCGGTCGCGGTCTGCGGCGATTTCCGAGTCCAGTTCGTCAATGGAATAACCAAGCGAAGCCACCGCCTGACGGCGCGACATGAGACCGGCACCCATGAGTTTCAGCGTTGCTTCTGCGTCCTTGAGCGGGTCCACCCAAGGCTGCGCCGGGGGAATCCATTCGACGGCGAATAGATCGTCATTCAACGCCGCGTCGATTTCGCCGGACAGCACGGCATTGGTCATCACGCGCCGCCAGACCGGGTTCAGCAGTTGCGGAACAAGCGTGTGAAACTGGTAGGCTTCGACCTTCTGCCGGAAGCTGACCAGCGCCGCGCGAAGACTGGAATAGTTCGCTTGCCGCAGATCGCCCGTCAGCAGGTGTTCCGGCACGTCCAAACCTGCCGCGATGGTGCGAGTCATATGGCTGAGGAATTCCGCCACTTGCTGCGTCTGTTGCGGCGCGGTCGTATTCACCTTCCAGCCGCCGGGGATCTTGAACATTGCGCCGGGTTCGAGGCTCTGCCCTTCCGCGAATGGATCGTCGCTACCATCGTCCATCGCGTTTTCGTTCGTGAGGATCACGGACAGCAGCGCAGCGACTCTCGCATTCGTTTGGAGCGCATCCTCAAGGCCATCCAGTTCGGAAAGCCTCAGCAAGACGTTCGCCAGTGCCGACACACCTCGTACGGCCCCCGGCCCGGTTGGACGATAAACATGCAGCACGTCTTCCGCTGGAATGCGAATTGGCTGCGCGTAGGTTGGGAATTGGTCGGACGGTTTGGCCGGGTTCACCCAATAGGCCATACGCCGTCCGAAGACGTCCAGTTCGACTCCGTTCACAATAAGCGCACCGCCTGCAAGGTCGCGGGTCATAGCCATATCCAGCATTTCCGCCGGGATTGCTTGCAGCTGGTTCCCGACCCACCGGAACAGGGCTTCGCCGTCGATCCGCTCGGAACGCACGGCAGTGGCCTGCAACCCGTTGAAGTCAGTCAGTCCCTCAATGTCCACGCGACGCGCCCAAGCCCTGAACGCCGCGTCCAAGACTTTGCGGGTTTCCGGGTTCGGATGCTGCGACGTAGCCGTAATGCCCGCCCCCACGGCTGCGGTTGTCCAGGCGGTCACGCCCGAATGTGCAAGGGGGTTATTGGCGGCAAAGTGACGGGCGCGGCGCTGCACAGGTTCCCTCGCCGCTGATGCCTCAGCGGCCCAAGGCCCAAAGGACTGCGACCCACCAGCAAAGCGACGCGGGACCTGAGATGCGGCGTCGTAGCTGCGAACCGCCTTGGGCGCGTCGTCGCGGCGTTTGAAAATATCCAAAAGGCCCATCGCTTATGCCCGGTTAAACAACGGCGCGATGAGGTCAGAGGCGGCAACGTTGAGCGTGCCCAGATGTTGCCGCCCGTTTAAATCATCAAGGGCTTCTGTCCCGCCGTTCTCGAAATCATCCCATTCTACATAGCGAACATGCGGAACCACATCCCGGCGCCCATTGGAAAGGCGCTTGAATTTGACACAGACGAACCATTCTTCACCCGCCTCCGCGCCGCGGATAATGCACGCAAGACCTGTTCCGTAGCCAACACCTTTCGCGGAGCCGGGTGCCTGCCCCCCATGAATCGGAATGTCGTTCAGCTTTGCGTTGACTTTTTCGAGGTCGGCTGTCGTTAGACCGCAGTCAGCACAGGCGAGCAACAGGCGGGCACGGTAAAGCTCAGCTTCCGAGAAGTTGGCAGGGCTGTTGCGACTGCGGCCCGGTTCGGATTCAAGCAATTGTTTCATCAGCGGATTGCGCAGGCGCGCATGGGTTTCTTCGACTTCCACCCCGTCAAGGCGGGCAATGTTTTCGGCAATCTCTTTCAGGCGCACGGCGTCCTCCATCGGTCAACTTTGAACCTAAATGCCGCACATAGTAAAAAGTTGCAAGTAAATTTCTACTATTGACTAAGTTGGGTGGTCTGCGGTATTTGGGTTCACACCGGGCACGGGGTGGCCGGTTGCCAAAGTCGCCGGAAGTCTCCCCGGCGCATCGGGGGCAGCTCTCCAGGGCCAATGAGGGTTGCCCCCACAACCGAAGACTCTGACCTTGAGGCACCGCATGAACACTAAAGCAAACACCGAACCGAAGATTGAAGGTCTAATCATGCCGCCCGAGTGGCTGCGACCGATGCCGGAAGCCAAACTGAAAGACGTTTGCTTCGAAGCAATGATGCAGACCATGCTGCAATTCCAAGATTTTGAAACCGGCGCGCGTTACGCGATGAATGCCGTTGGAAACCTGCTTCACCGGCACGGGTATCAATTTGAAACCTACGGCGAGATTTCGATTTTTCTCGGACTTCCTCTCGCGACCAAGCACATTCATTGAAAGTCACGCCTTGCGTGACTTTCACTTTGGAAGTGCGTTGAAATCAAAAATGGAATCGGCTTGTCTCGCCAATGGCGGGGCAATCAATCGAGGGCGATTAGAAATGATTCCAGAAATAATTTGGGTTGGAAAGCCCATGGGAAAGCCGCTTGTGTATCCGATAGTTATTCAGGAAGGGACGACTCGCTTTCGTGCGGCGCTGCGCTTCAGTGACTGGCGGCGCGGCCCGTTCTGGGACTTTGGAAGCCCCACCTTCAACACGGCGCAAAGCGCGGCACACATGGCGCTTGTTCTTCGCGCCGATGTTCTTTTTGATCAGGGTCAGGCCGCAGCCGCATGAGTTAATATTTCGGCTTCCGGCCAAAGTCGAAGCGGAGTTCAGATTCGGGAAGCCAGCTTGGGTTAGGCTTCCTTTTATCCGCATCCTTTTCAAGCGACTTGAGCCACCAGAACAGCTCAAAGGCCGCATGTTCCGCAGAGTAATCTTCGGGAATGTGCCGCGACGCACGAATGCCATACACAACGGTTTCGATCCGCCCTGCGACGGATATTTTGTGCCTTTCCATTGGGTCCAGGTCCAAGGTGATGTTGTGTGAATCCAGCATTACCATTGTTTGAAAACACCAAAGGAATTCTTCTTGCTTCGTCATTTACTCTACCTCGCAAGCCAGTTGGATTTGACGACATGCGTTCGCGCAGAGGTCGCAGCCGGACTCGACAGTTCAACTTCCCGACTGTCAAGGTTCTGCCCCACGATTTGCCGCGCAGCCCAAGCGTAAACCGTCGCGTCCAGCGTTTCAGCCCGCTTCCCCTTAATGCGTTCGAACCGCGCCACCGGCTTGCCATGCGTGTAGCGCACCACGCGGCGCTCTGAGGTCAGTTGTTCGAAGAACACTGGTTCCAGGGTCTCGGCAAACCTCACGCCTTCCCCGCGCGACAGGCGGTTGAACAGTTGCGATTTCACCGCGTCGCTACCCACCAGCCATAGCGGTGCCCCCTTCGACCCGGATCGTTGCAGGAACGGGCGCGAGAAGCCAGGCACGCCCTTGATGCTGACCACGCGGCGCCCAAACCTCGGACGGGTGAAGCCATGTACAATGTCGGTGTGCCCGCCGTCGCCGGAGTCGATTGCGCAGGCGTCAATTCCGATGGTTCCGCCCTTGGGATGCGTCCAGCGTTCGCGCAACAGGGAGTCGAGATCCTGCCACACCGCGTCCCCGTCGATTGCGCCCCACAAGACCCGGTGATCCAGGATGAATAGGTCGGAACGCCCGTGGCCCATCAAGACCAGTTCCAGGCGGTCGTCCTGGCAGTCAACGCCGCAGGTCAGGAACAACACGTCTTCCGGCATGGTCGGCAGGGTGAAGGCTTCGCGCCGCTGGAACAGCTCGTGTTCGTCAAGGTCTTCGCCTTCGGTTTTCCACGGTTCCCCAAGAACAAGGTTCGTGAAGGTCTGCAAGGTATCGGGCGCTTTCTTGGCTTGTAGGAATTCCGCGACCAGCTTGCCCCACCGGGCGTTATGGTGAGGTGAGACCAGTGCGTTGATTTTGAACCCGGCATGGCCCTTCACAACCGGCGCTGTTGCACGCCAGCGGCCGGTTGCCACCATTGCCGGTTTCTGCCGTTCTTCGACAACGCAGCCATGCGACGGGCATACCCAATGCGCCGAGTCGGGGTCGCCTTCGGTCCATCGAATGTCAGCCCATTTCACTTCTGAGAATTCGCCGCAGCCGGGACACGGCACTTCAAAGACTCGCTGGTCGGATTTCGAATAGAGGCGGGTCGCAGGGCCGAAGTCGAAAACCGGAGTTGATCCAGCGATGATTTTTCGGTCTCGGAAAGTGAGCGTGCGCATTTCGGCAAGTGCGATGGGGTCGCCTTCCTGGCTGACTTCGTAACCGTCTATCTCATCGAGCAGCAGCACTTTGGCTGTATGCCGTCGCAGGTTGCGCGGCGACTTAGCTGCCAGAAACTTGAGCGAACCGCCCGGAAATTTCCGGTTCAACATGGTGCTGCGGCCGGTTTCATCCGCTTCATCCGACAGAATGCCGCGCAGCGGAGGCGACGCTTCAAACAAGGTTTCGAGGTCCACAGCATAGTCCCGCGCATCGTCTGCGGTCGGTTGCACGGCGAGGATGGGGCATGGCTGGTTCGCGCAGTAGCTAGCAATGATGCCCGAAAGCAGCTGCGTGTATCCGACGCGCGCCGATTTCAGCACCGTGACGCGCTCGGTCTCGGGATCGTCAATGGCTTCGCAGATTCCCCGCTGATAGGCCCAAAGCCGCATTCGGCCCGGCGTCGCGGATGCGGTCTGCGGAAGGTGGATATTGGACTCGATCCACTCAGCCAGCGGGATGTTTGCGGGCGGTCGCAGGGCTTGCAGCGCATTCCGCCGGATCGTCTCAATTCCCATCTGCAAGACCCTCCAATGCGGCCCGGATTTCCCGGTCGATTTCGGCAACGTCATAGGCAGTCAGGTGCGGCAGGGTCGCGCCGCAGCGGCTTGGAACCGCCAGCATCGCCGCCCGCACGTCGCGCAGCATCGCAGCCCAAGCGCGTTCGACTTCTGAGGATTTGACCAACTCGCCGCGTGCTGCGGCGTTCTGGATTTCGATCTTGTCCGCTTGCTCTTTTGCAAGGCGCAGCTTTTCGTCGTGCAGCTTGGAATTGGCAGGGGTCGTTTTCATCCCCGGCCCCATGCGGGATGCCTTCATCCGCAGGTCTTCGATATAGGTCAGCAGTGATGCCCTAACATCGTATTGGCCGCGTTTCGGCTTCACCAATTTCCGTTCGGAAAACAGCCCCCGAACCCGGCTGATTCCGAGTCCAAGGATGCGTGCCATTTCAGCTTCGTTCACCATCGCAGGAATCGGCTCAAGAACGCCGTCGCCGGGTTCGGGTGCCTTGGGTGCCGAAGAGGCCGAGTCGTTTACCAGCGGGGCGCTGTCTCTCTGTGACGGGGTATCCAGTCCCACGTCGCCCAGCAGGTTTTCAAAGTCGTCGGAGTTTTCGGGATAGGTCAGCATGTTTTACCCAATTCAAAAAATTTTGCAAAGCGCGTTCTTCCGCGGTCAGCGCCCCCCGCGGCCGGTCCCCCTTGGGAAGGACCCGTAGAAGCCATGATGGGTTGGGGCGCATGATGGGTTGTGCTGTTCGATTGATTCGTTGCCATTGGTTTGCTGTTTGCCTCTCTGCTTCTTTTCACCTTGTTCCGATGGGACGGGACAGCGGGACAGGTCCTAAGACCCCTGTCCCGGCATGTCCCGCCTGAGTCCCGTGGGACATTTACCGCTTGTCCCGCTCATGTCCCGCCTGTCCCGCTGTCCAATCGCCCAAGCAATCTTCTCGTGAAACCAATGGTTTGAGGCATGTTCCGGGGTCTTGGGGCGGGACACGCCAGGTGATAAACCCCTGTCCCGCCAGCTCATCCTTGACCCGATTGAACGCCTTGCGCTGGGTCTCACTCTTGTCGGAGCGGGACAAAGCCTGAGATTGAACCAGTCGCATTTTGACGTCAGCCACCGTGGCAAACTCCCCGCCGGTTTCTTCCATGATGGAATACAGCGCATCCATGAAGACCCGCCCCTTCGCGCTGCGCGGCTGGGTTTCTGCGAGTTCTGCGAACGGATCATCGGTCGGACGGCACAGCGCAGCTGTAATCAATTCGCCGTCTTCGTCTTCGCCAAGCTCGGCACTGTCGATTTCAAACTCAATTGTGAGATCACAAGGCCCGTTGCGGTTTTTCGACAGATGCCCCACCACGCTCTTGCCGTCCCGCTTGAGCGCAAGGGACACGTCCAGCGCCCCGTTCAGGATCGAATGCCCACGCGGCAACCCGTCGCCCGCTTTGGTGTCATGGTGGATAAGCACGACAGCGGCGCCCCGTTTGGTCAGCCGCCGTGCGACATGCACCACGCGCCCCATCGCCGCTGCGTCGTTTTCCTCAAGTCCGGGAAATGCCATTGCAAGGGTATCAAGGATGACAAGCGAAGGGCGCTGTGCCTTGACCGCTTCGACAAGTGCCGCCAATTGCCCAGAGTCCTTGTCCAGCAGATCAGACACGCCCGCCACCACGTTGAATCCATCGGCGTCCCCATGTTCGCGCCGCAACGCCGCAACACGCATCTGCAAGCCGGTTTCATCCTCAGCGGCGACATAGAAGACGCCCCCTTGCCGGGTGCGCTGTCCAAAGGCTTCTTTGCCCTGCGCGACCATGTATCCGATAAGCGGTGCAACAGTGGACTTGCCGCAGCCGGGGGCACCCACAATCGCCACCACATCTTGCGGTGCCAACAGACCTTTCACGACGTATCCGCGCTTGGGTGCTGTGGCGCATTGGTCAGGCGTGAGGAAACGCAGCGCCGCCTTAGGCTTGTCCGCATTGCCGGTCAGATCAAGGGCTTCACCGTCGCCGCCCAAGAGGTCTTCGAACGGTTCGGGCAGGTCTGGAAAGTCATCATCCGTCCAGGGGCACCAGCCGCCCTCCCGCGCCATGGCGAAGATGCTTGCAACCGTGACTCGCGGCCCGCGCGACCGGCCAAGGGACTTCCAGGTTCGGGCTTGGTCCTTGGAGTCGAATTTCTCGGACTGTTCCGACCATTCGCACCATAACTGATAACCAGAATCGCCGCCGTTGTCCCAATGATGCAGCGCGGCCCCGATGCGTAACCAGTTGTCGCGGTCGTCATGGTCCCCGATGAATTCCAGCGCAGCGCGTATATCCTTGAAACTTGCACGCGGCCCAATTGGGCCAAGCAGTTCGGCGATAATCGGGTCTCCGGTATCCACGGGTTTTGGTTCGGCCCGCTTGAACGGAGTCAGGTCGATTTCAGGCCCCAGTCCCTCCCACTCCAAATCCTGTTGAGCAATGGGTTTCAGCCATTCGTAAGCTTGTCCAGTGTCGGGGTGAATCGACGGTGGCAGCACGACTTGCTTGCCGGTGCCCAGCAATTCAATTTCCCAGTCAGTCTTTTTGACGTCGCGGCCCTTGGTTTCGTCCCAGACCATCGTAAAGCCTTCCGACTTCGCCAGCTTGCGAGATGAAAGCGGTTCAGGACTGACAAAATAGAAGTGCCGTGACAAACCACCGGAACCGCTTTGCACCGTAGGTAGATCATCTGCATTCGGACAAAGTTCCAAAAGTGCAAAGCGGGCTTCCCCAGCCTTGGAATCGTTGCGAATGTCGAGGTCGATCACCTGCAAAAAACCTGAGGGGGTTAGAGACGGTTTACCTAGGCGAAGGCCAACATTGTTACCCGGTTCATAGGTGCGCGAGAGCTTGTCCAAATCGGCGCGCGGTTTCTGCGACCAGTCGTTACCAATGGGGCGTTTAGACTCTGGATGCAACCAATGCAGAGCGGCTCCAAGAACCACCAGTTCACGGTTCTCCATGAGCATGTTTGGCAGTTTCTCTCGTTGCAATTGAGACTTATTTGCAATACGTTTTTTCACATGGTTTCCTTTCGCAAGCGAACCATTTGTTCCGTTGTGGTGGCGGGATCAAGGACGTGGCTAACGCCACACCTCAAGGTCCATGGGGTCAGTTGCATAGCCGCAACTGGCCCCTTTTCTCGTCTTGGCGTATTTCGATTTTGGAGGTCAAACGATCTTCGCGATTGACCAAATGCCACTGACAAGCTCCCACTCCGATTCTCTCGTCGGTTGTTCGGAATCGCACCCCAAGCCATTGAAACGGTGGGACACTTTTCCCGAATTTCCCTGAATTTACGTAGAAGAAGCGAAGTGTCCCACTTTTGCTAAGGCATTGATTACAGGAGATTGTTGAAGCCCCCTACGGGCTGCCACTTTCGCTTCCGACTATTCTGCGACCTGGCATGCGAGAGTTTGCCGCTCTTGCCTCGCGCGTTCATAGCTCGGAGAGCAGGTCGAAGACTGGCAGCAGTCGCCTGAATTCATCAACCGTTCGCGATACGAGCGCAGGCTGGGTCGCAAATGCTGGATCGTCTTTATCGATCCAAGCCGCAAACCCTTTTCGCCGCAACGCGTCGCCGTTGGGATGGTCTTTGTCAAAACCATTCGGCACGCGCTTCAGGTCGGGGTCGCCAATACGAATGCCTGACGCGTCGAGTTCCCTGCTCAACGCTATCAAATCAGCGCCTTTTGCGCCGGACATGGCTTGGCGAAACCGGTCCAAATGGGCTTTTTCATATTGGAACACGCCGCATCCCATTGCCAAACCTGTGGGCGACAACCCAAAGAACCACATCGGCGCCTGGCCAGCGTCAATGTCCGGCTTGAACGCGATGTGCAGGTGCGCGTTGTACGGCGTCTTGTCCTTGGAAAATCGGATGTCTCGGTTGATCCGGAAGATTTTGCTGTGGTGCCGGTGCCCGGTTAGATCGCCGAGAGCGACGGACAATGCATCTGCAAACCGTTTGCCTGGTTCTTTGACGTGGTCTTCGTAAACAGGCTTGTTTGTCTGAAACCAGTCTCTGGAGTTGTTGGCTTTCAAATCCGTCAAAAACTGAATCGCTTCAGAAGAGAAGCTATCAAAAGTGCTCATGCGACCTCCGGTCGAAATACGTTCGGGCGAACTGCGTTTCGCGAACGAGCATGACGCCCGAAACCGCATTGAGCATCTGCAACGTGATCCAGTCAAACGTCTGCTTTTGCGCGCGTGCTGCAACAATCCGCGCCCTCCCATACCCGCGACATACGGCACTGACGTCAGGCTAGACATCAAAATGTATACTAGTTTACTAGTAAGATATCAGTGGAGGAGAACCAATGACATCTTGCGTGCCGAAATCCCTAGCCGCCGCGTTCATCGTTTTTGCAACGCAGGCCTCAGCCAACAGCCCTTGCGATGCCAATGATACCTTGGTCATCGTGTCCGCGGTGGATGACGGGCTGTATGACGATGCTTACGGCCCTCACAATGTCATCGACGGGGTTGTCGATCCGGCGTCCCGGTGGTCCAACGAAAGCCTAGGCACCCCAAAATCCATCTTGCTTGACCTTGGCGCAGAACAGACGGTCAAGGGTCTGTCGATTGCCTGGCACAAGGGCGATGAACGCTCAACTAAGTTCAATGTCGAAGCCTCCGTCGACAACGAAAGCTTTGTATTGATCGTCGCAGACATGCAATCGGTTGGAGGGACGCTCGACTTGGAGCCCTATGACATCAACGCAGTGCAAGCGCGGTACCTGCGCGTCAACGCGAATGGGAACACCTCTAACGACTGGAACAGCATTACCGAAATTGTCGCCACCGGGTGTGGTGTGGCGGTTGCCAAACCGGATCAACTCGTGATCACCGCAAAGCAAGGCAGCGGTATGTTTGGCCTCGACCCGGCAAAGACGCCGGGAGAGAATTTCGACCTAACCGGTTGGTATATCACCACGCCTGCTGACGATGACAGCGACGGAAAAGCCGACAGTGTCTACGAAAACGAACTTGCTGGAGGATGGACCGACCCGCGCTTTTTCTACACAGACCCGGTCACGGGCGGCATGGTCTTTCGCGTGACCCCGGCGGGCGCAAAGACTTCAGCCAATACGAGTTACACGCGAACGGAATTGCGCGGCATGTTGCGGCGCGGTGACTACGCGATCCAGACGCGCGTCGATGGTGGATATCCGAACAAAAACAACTGGGTGTTTTCATCAGCCCCCCTGTCGGCTCAAGCCGCTGCGGCTGGAGTTGATGGAAAGCTGACGGCAACGCTCGCTGTCAACCAAGTCACCCGCGAGGGCAATGAAAATCAGGTCGGGCGTGTTGTGATTGGTCAGATTCACGCCAAGAATGACGAGCCGATCCGGCTCTACTATCGCAAACTTCCCAAGAACAAGTACGGATCGATCTACTTTGCCCACGATCCTGAGATCGGAAAAGAAACCTGGGTCGATGTCATCGGAAGCCGCGGAAATCGGATTGCAAACCCGGATGACGGGATCGCCTTGGATGAGGTGTTTTCCTACGAGATTGAGGTTATCGGCGCACCCGAGGGCGACAAGTTTATCCCGATGCTGCACCTAAAGATCATCCGCGACGACGAAACGGAGATTTTGGCGGAACCGTTTGATATGCGCGCCAGTGGATTCAGTGTGGAAGATGAATTCATGTTCTTCAAAGCGGGCGCATATACGGGCAACAACACCAGCACGCGGCCTGATACAGATTTCGACCGGGTGACGTTCTTCAAACTCGATTACAGCCATGATCCAGCACCAGAAGGTATTGAGGCTGCGTTCACACCGCAAACCGAGCAAGCCGAGGTCACACAAGCCCAAGCAGGCGTCGTGTTTGATGACAGCTTTGCTGATGGCGATCGGAGCGACGGCGCCTATCCCATGGACACAAACTGGTGGACCACCAGCTCCAGCAGCGCCATCGAAGTGGCCCCCGGTGCTCTTGGCCTTGTGACGGGTGGATCGGGCCGCGGCATCCGCACGACCTTCGCGCCTCAAAACCTAGCGGTTGGCCAAAAGCTGACTGCCACTTTCACATTCATAACGCCCGACACGATTGGCGAGGACCGGGGCGGGGCGCTGCGGGTCGGTCTGTTTGACACGCTTGGCCGCGCCCAGCTTGACGGTGATCTGTCGGCGTCTTCGAAAAGCCCAAACCCGATCTACGACGGGCTGCCCGGTTATATGGCGGATTTCGACATCCGGCCTGCGGACCCCGCCCGCGCCAATATCTCTATTCGCCGTCATAAGGACGACACCCAAGGGCGCTTGTTGGGAACAAGCAAAGGGTATGAGGGCCTCGGGTCAGGCGGCGATGCCTACACCTTCAATCCAAACACCACGTATACCGGTACGATGTCCGTCAAACGGCTTGGCGAAGGCGCTGAGATCACAGTTTCGTTGCGCGAAGGCGACGTGCGCCTATCGGAATTCACCTATCTAGATGAGGCGAGCAATCTGGAAACCGTGGGCATGCTCGCCTTTCACGTGAACTTCAAAACATTCGGGTCGTTGAAACAGGTCGGCGATCCGGATAACGGCATTGAGTTTTCCAATGTCAGGGTAGAAGTGGCGGAATGATACGTTCCCGCACCCGGTGCGTAAGAGTTACCGGGCGCGGTTGGCTTGGTCTTCGTCCGCTGACGACAGCACGATTGGCTGGCCATGTGGCGTCGCGCGTGCAGCGGCTTGCCATCGCTTGGTAAGCATTTGGACGTCGGACACCTTTGCAAAGCCCTTGTTTTCCAGCATCGCGATGATGGCGTCCGACCAGACGTCCCAATACCTCTCGGCCTCTGTATCTTTTACAAGCGGTCCAAAGATCGCCGCCCACTCGGACCAGCTGAAGTGACCGGCCTCATTTAACGCCA
>CAZWZG010000068.1:0-15656 GCA_964638245.1 uncultured Rhodobacterales bacterium | reverse complement strand
CGCGCGTCCCCGAGAAGGGTCGGAGCGTCGCCCGCGCAGGTCTCCATAAAGGCGAAATGACCGCTGTTGCGCGCCACGTGGTCGACCATCGGGTCGATTTCATAGAACGTCCAGTCCTGCCCGGGTTTGGCATAACACGCCAGTGACCCGACGCCTTGTCCAACGATCCCGATGCGAGCGTCTGCGCTGGCATTGGCCAGGGTCTGACCCATGGGGCCGTTGCGGTGATAGTAGGCAAGCGGTTCTGGACGCCCGGTCGTGCCGACGATGCGTTCGGCGCCGTGGACGGTCGTGCCGTTCGTGTAAAGGCGCAGTCCGTTCTGTTCGATCACCTTGTGGGTCCCAAAGAATGACCGATCGCGGAAGATTTGGTCCGACGGGGTCAAGGCCACGATCGCTGAAATGCCGACGACGCTGACCAATGCGCCGCGCAGGGCGATCTGTCGTTGATGTCCGCCCGCGGTAGCAATGAACAGGATGGCTAGGGCAATTAGCGTCACCGGGCCTTCGAATAGGTCGGGGAACAGGCTTGGGGCGAGGATGGCGTTGAACAGGCCGCCCAATGCGCCGCCCACGGACATCGTGATGTAGAACGTCGTTAGATGTGCAGCTCCCGGGCGGAGTGCGTAGAGACGGGCATGGCACCAAAGCGCGACGACGAAGAAGGCTACGACAAGCAGAAGCGCTGTGAGTAGGCTTAGATGGTTGCCGAACAGGCCGATGAAGACGGCAAAGCTCAAGGCGGCGCCTGCGATGGCGGCCAGTTTCAGAATGCGTTCAGGCAGGATTGGCGTGCGCGTGAACGTGAGCGTGAAGGTCAGCAGGAACAGGGCAAGGGGCAGGACCCAGATGACCGGGAGCGCACCGATATCCGTTGAAATCTTCGTCGTGACAGCAAGCATCAAAGACGACGGTACAAAGGCGAGGGCGGCCCAGAACAGGAATGATGTTTCGTGGATGGCCTTGGATTGGGCTTTTGTCGTTTCGGACCGCGGCTTGGCCTTGGCGCTCAGCCCTGTGGTCAGAAGCCCTGCACCCAACAGGACAAAGCCCGCTGCAAAGGCGAACCCGATGCTGGAGGCTCCAAAAAACGGCTCGGCCAGTAGCGGAAACGCAAGGAGCGCAACGAAGGAGCCGAGGTTGGAGGCGCCGTAAAGGAAATAAGGATCGTCTGCAGATGGGCCGTCTGTGGCGGCGTACCACGACTGGATGAGCGGCGCATTTGCGGACAAAAGCGCAAAGGGCACGCCGACACCTGCGGCAAACAAAAGAAGGGTTTGTCCGGCGACTGGCGCACTGAGGTCGAGCGTCCAACCTTCCGGGATGCCGAGGGGCAAGAAGAACAGAGCAACGACCCAGATGATCAGATGAAGGCCAAGTTGGGCGCGCATTGGCAGGTACTTCGTGCTCAGATGGGCGTAGACGTATCCGCCCAGAAGGACCGACTGGAAGAACAGCATCGCTGTGGTCCAAACCGCGGGCGCCCCTCCGATTTCGGGCAATACGATGCGGGCAAACAGCGGTTGGACGAAGAAAAGCAGGGCCGCCGACAAGAAGATCGTGGCCGTGAAAAGCGGGATCAGGGCCGACAGCTTTCTGGCGGGAGGATCGAGAACGGTCATGGGCTGCTCAACTTATTGCTTTTGCGTGGTGTGCCATGGATTTTGGGCGAGAGTAGGGCGGATCAGGTGCGTGGGCTGATGTTTGTAAATGCTGTTCGGAAGCATATTCCCGTATAGTGTGTGCAATTATCGACATATGCGGCACACAGGTTTCGAACTACGTATGGGTCAACGAAAGGAGCTCTGCGATGAGTTGGAACCCGACACTTGATCCCGATTGCCCGACCGGCGATGCCGTTGATGCGATTGACACGCTGATCATCCCGCGCGCGCGTGATCTGGGCGCATTCGAGGTGCGCCGCGCCCTGCCGGCGCCCAAGCGCCAAATGGTAGGACCCTTTATTTTCTTTGATCAGATGGGTCCGGCAGAGTTCCTGCCCTCGCGCGGTATGGACGTGCGGCCCCACCCGCATATCGGCTTGGCGACGATCAGCTATCTGTTCCGGGGGCGGATGCATCACCGTGACAGTCTTGGCACAGACAAATGGATCGAGCCAGGCGCGGTGAACTGGATGGTGGCCGGGCACGGGATCACCCATTCCGAGCGCACCGATGACGAAACCCAGACCGATCCGATGCCGTTCTTCGGGATTCAGACGTGGGTGGCCTTGCCCAAGGACCACGAGGATCGCCCAGCGGAATTCGTGCATTCGGGCGTTGAGACGTTGCCGATGATGGAGGGCGAGGGCAAACAGCTGCGCCTGATCCTGGGCAACGCCTATGGCGAGCGGGCCCCTGTCGAGACGGCGTCAGAGATGTTCTACATTGACGCGGTGCTTGAAGCGGGTGCGAAGTTGCCATTGCCGGACGAACATGAAGATCGCGGGATCTATGTGGTTGACGGTTCGATTGATGTCGCCGGGACGTCTTACGAGGCGGGTCAAATGATGGTCTTCAAGCCTGGTGATAGGATCAGCGTTACGGCCGGGGAAACCGGCGCGCGCCTGATGTTGCTTGGCGGTGAAACGCTGGAAGGCAAGCGCTACATCTGGTGGAATTTCGTCGCCTCGTCGAAAGAGCGGATCGAAGAGGCGAAAGAGGCCTGGCGCCAGGGCGACTGGTCGGACGGCCGCTTTCAACTGCCCACCGGGGATGATCAGGAGTTCATCCCGCTGCCTGAAAAGTAACGTCTGCAAGGTGGAGCGACGGGGGCCATTGCCCGTCGCTCTTGGCCTCGCTTGCGCAGAGCCGACCTTGGGCGTAGGTCGGTTTTATGGACGAAGCACCCAGAGACAACACGCGCGCCGGGATCGCTTTCGTCCTTGTGGGGATGACGTGCATCACGGCCAATGATGCGATCATCAAATTCCTGTCCGACAGCTATCCGCTGCATCAGATCGTTTTCATCCGATCCGTCATCGCGATCCTTGGAACGCTTGGTTTTCTCTATGCCGAGAACGCCTTTCGTGTCCTTTGGCCGCGCCATCCCGGGCTTCAGATCTTGCGGGCGTCCCTGATCGTTCTGGCCAACATGTTCTTCTTTTTGTCGCTTGCGCTTTTGCCGCTTGCGACCGCCACTGCCATATTCTTTGTCGCGCCCCTTTTGATCACGCTCCTTGCCATCCCCGTCCTTGGCGAAACCGTCGGGATCTGGCGGCTTTCAGCGATTGGCATCGGGTTTCTAGGGGTTCTTGTGATCTCGTCCGGGGGATCCGGGGAGGCGGGCGAGGTTGAGGTGTTGGGGTATGTTCTGCCGGTGCTGGGGGCGGGGTGTTATGCGGGGATGGTGGTTTTGACGCGCAAGCTTTCGGCGAGCGCGCCGGCGTCGGCGCTGGCGTTCTATATGCAGGCAATGTTCATCGTGGTGGGCGCGGGCTTTTTCATTGTTGCTGGCGATGGACGCTTTGCCCAAGGCGTTGAAAGCGAAGCCTTTGCCTTCCTTCTGCGCGCCTGGCGCTGGCCATCGCCCGAGGATATCTGGCTTTTTGCGCTATTGGGGGCATTGGCGGCGGTCGTTGGGTTCACGATGTCCAAGGCCTATGGGCTGGCCAAGGCGGCAACGATTTCATCGTTTGAATACAGTGCTTTGGCCCTGGCGATCTTATGGGGCCTTGTCATCTTTGGGACATGGCCGGGCTTTGCCGAATGGGTCGGGATCGCGATGATTGCGGGGGCGGGCCTGCTCGTGTTTTTCCGGGAAAGCGCGCGGGGCGAAGAAAAGCCCGCACGACCGCATTTGGATGCTTGACGCGGAGCGCGGGCGCGCCTAGAACGCCGCTCACGCTGTTCAAAAAGCGTATGCGCGGTTGTAGCTCAGTTGGTTAGAGTACCGGCCTGTCACGCCGGGGGTCGCGGGTTCGAGCCCCGTCAACCGCGCCACCTTACCCAAAGATAAACACCCAGAACGCAACGTCGGTATTACGTCGGTGCGACGTCGGTATTGCATCCGTGCAGATAACGGTGGTGCGCCCGCAAGCAAATGCCCGCGAGCGCATAAATTTATCACTCGAAGACCGAAACCAGATCGTCGATGCCGACGCCTTCCTTGATCTCTTTGAGGCGGGCAAAAGCCAGCGCTACGATGACCGACCCAAAGCCATAGGCGATGGCGTTTCCAATGGACTGGATCAGGAACAAGGGGATGATCGTGGACAGGCTGACCTCAGGCGTTGTGAACGCATCGAAGTTCGTCCCGAGGATAGCGATGGTCAGACCGCCGACGATGACGCCCATCACGACGATCAGAACCAGAAGCGTCACGATCAGCAAGCCAACGATCGGCCAGCGGTAGCCTTTCGTGAGGCGCCAGGAACGTCCCAAGGCACCAAAGCCCGAGCCGTCGATCACGATGGCCGGCACGTAGACAAACAATGCGGCGGCCAGCCACAGACCGGGAACGACAAGCGCGACCGAAAATATGCCCGCAGCGATGTAGCAAATGACCGTTAGGATCACGATGGGCACAATGTGCTTCAAACCGTTCTGGAAGTATCCGCCAATGTTTGCTGGTCGTCCAAGTTTGGCGTCATACGCAAACTGCACCATCATCCCAATGATCAGGCCGAAAAGTGCAAAGCGTGCAATGATCGAGACCGCATAGCTGATGATGTAGCTGGTCGACGAAAAATCGGGCAGCGACGCGCCTGTCATCACGTCCCAACCCTGAAGCGTGCCCGACAGCAAAAACGCTATAGACGATGGAATGATTGCGATCAGCAGGATCGTGATGATCTTGCGAAAGAAAATGGAAAAACTCTCCCCAAGGATAGAGCCGACACCTAGCGGCTGTTTGGGGGCGAAATCTGTGGTTGCGTCAGTCATCGACGACCCTCTCTTCTTGTCATAACTGCTCGGGGCGCGGGGAATGCCACACCCTCACGCGCATGTTATCACGCGAGGATCTGGACGACATTATGGCAATCCGGACTTTTGGCGCGATTATTGCGTCTTTGCGCCGGTTTCCTCGTCGTCTTCCTCGCGTCCGTGGTGCTTGTCGGCGCGTTTGTCGCCGAACAGCTGGCGCTGTTCGAGATGCGCCCGCTGGGCGTTGTAGAAGGCGCGCAGGAATCGTTCGTTGGCGGCTTCCGGGATTTTCTCGGCGTAGTCGATTTTCTTGCGGATCTGCTCGATGACGGCGGCGAGGGTTTGTTTGCGGCGGGCTTCGACGGCAGCGGACTTTTCCTGAGGCCGCGTGCGCAAAAGGTCTTCGAGCGTTTGCAGCTCGTACGCGCCATAGTGGTCGAGCTGATGGGGCAGGAACGTGAATTCCTCGGCTTTTTTGCCAAGTTGCACGGCGGGCACCGGGGCTTGGGCCAGATCGGGCAGCAGGATCGGTTCGGGCAGGTGGATCACGTAGGTGCCCGCTGCCATATCGCCCAGACGTTGGCGGCGTTTGTTGAGCAAAGGGACAGCGAGCGTGGCGATGATCCAGACGAAGGCGATCAGAGACGCGACGAGGTCTTCGGCGTCCAGCGTAAAGATCAGTGTGCCGGGCAGGAACACCTCGGCCTCTTTCATGAGGTTGCGTACGACCAGCGATTGGGCCGTCAATGACCGCCCGTCGGCTGAGACGACTTTGAGCTTGAGCATCCGTTTGCCAAGCGTCTGACCGTTCCAGAGAAGCTCGGTGATGACGTAGTAGGGGATGCGGCCCAGAAAGAAGAGCATCATGAAGATGGCCGTCAGCGTTTGCCCGCGCGCCAGGTTCAGCTCAGACATCACGATCACGACGGCGACGGCGAAGAGGACGGTGATCAGGATGTCGACCATTTGTGCGCCAATGCGAGCGCCGACCCCGGCCACGTCGAAATGCAGGGGCACGCCTTCGGGTGGCACCAGCGTGTCGTGCGGCATCCTGTGGGGTTTGGGTTTCTTCTTTTTGCCCTTTCGGCGGAATGGCCAGATCATCGGCGTGCCCTCAACCCGGCGGCGGTCCACCAGATCACCCAGAGGCATCCGACGCCCCAGCCGATGGCAAGGCGCGTGTTAAGATCTTGGACCAATTGGCGGCCGAAGCCTTCCAGAAGGGCAGCGGCGACCAGCATCAGCGCGGCAACGAGGGCCAGTTTGACGGCGTCGC
This sequence comes from uncultured Rhodobacterales bacterium, assembly GCA_964638245.1. GTDB lineage: Bacteria > Pseudomonadota > Alphaproteobacteria > Rhodobacterales > Rhodobacteraceae > CAZWZG01. The sequence continues at coordinate 9,515 of CAZWZG010000068.1, read as the reverse complement.
GGCTGACGTCGCGCAGGGCTGCGCGCCGGGTTTTCTGGCCGGGAAACAGGACCGCCATGCCAAGCTTGATGCCCCCTGCACAGGCGACACAGATGGCGCCGAGTTCCGTGACCCCGTGGATCGAGAGCCAGCCGAAGATGTCCCAACCCAAGCCGCGATCGACGTGAAGGGCGACAAAAACGCCCAAGATCAGACCATTATAGAAAGTTAGCAAAACGGCGGGAGCGACGAGGAACACGCCAAGGCCAAAGACGAAAATGGCGATGCGGGTATTATGGCTGAACAGGTAGGTGGCGAAGGCGCCAAGCCCGCGCACCTCCGGATCGTCGTCGTAGATGACGCTTCGCAGGTATTCGGTCGAGGCACCGGGGCCGCGCCCACCGGCGAGCGAGCCGGGCATGAAAACGCGGTACCAATCCTGATCCTCGAAATAGAGGAGGTAGCCGACAAGTCCGCCAAGGAACATGCACAAAAGCCCCAGAAGCAGGTATGGCCAGGATCGGCGCATGGCCAGTGGGGCGCTGTGGGTGAAGAAGCGCGAGACGAGGCTGCCGAGGCGCTCTTGGGGCGCGTAGACCGACAGGTAGGCGCGCGCAGTGAGCGCTTCGAGATAGCGCAGGAGGCCGCGGTCGAGCGAGATCTCGCGGGCGATGGACAGGGACGTCGTGGCCTGGCGGTAGAGGGCCGAGAGGTCGCGGACGTCTTCGAACGACATGCGACGCAGGCCTTGGCTTTCGGCGCGGGCGACGAGGTTTTCAAGGCGGCGCCAGCCTTGCTCGCGTTCAGCGCGAAAGCGGGCGGAGCGGATGAGGTCGGTTGAAGCGTCGCTCATATGAGTTCACGGGCCTTGATCTCGAGATAGGTCGAGATGAGTTGCGGGGTCAGGGTGCCGGGGCGCGCGTCGATGACCATGACGCCAAGCCGGGCCAGGCGGTCAAAGACGGCGCGGCGTTCTTTCAGGGTCTGGCCGACGGCGACGAGTTCAGCGACATCGTCCATGGTGTCGGGGGCGTCCTCGACCATGGCGTCCATGTTGGGGTCGCGGATGGCGACGAAGATAATGACGTGCCGTTTGGCGAGGATCGAGACGTTTTCGACCAGAAGCTCGGCGGTGGTGGTGTCCACAAAGTCCGAAAAGACGACGATGAGCGAGCGCTTGGGGGTGCGCGCGTTGAGTTCGCTCAGCGCAAGCGTGTGGTTGGTTTCCTGGGTGACATAGGACAGCTCTGCCGTGCGGGTGCGCAGGTGGTTGAACGCGATGCGGCCCGGTTCGGGTTTCACAAAAATGCGCGGGCGGGCGTCATAGGCGTAGAATCCAACGAGGTCTCCGCCGATGGCGGCGGCCCATGCGGTGGCAAGGCCTGCGGTAACGGCGTGGTCGATCTTGGGGAGGCCCGCGATCTCCTCGCGCATCAGATAGCCATTGTCGAAGGCGATGATGATGTGGTGGTTGCGTTCGGCGCGCAGTTCCTTGGCGACCAACTGGCGGTAGCGGGCGGAGCGTTTCCAGTCGATGGATTTGACGTCCATGCCACGCACGAAATCGCGCAGCTGGTGGAACTCGCTGCCTTCGCCGATGGCGCGGTTTTCCTTGACGCCGTAGAGTGTGGACAGGACCTGTGACGTGATTGCGCCCGATTGCACGAGGCGGATGTTGGGAACGACGCTGACCTCAAGGCCGAGGGGCAGGCGCGGGACCATCTCAAAGAGGCCGAAGCGGGACGGCCAGAACAGCCAGATCGATGCGATCTCCCAGATGCCACGGCGGACGGTGTCCACGGGGATGCGTGCGTGGCCGTCGTCAAAGAGGATCTCGGAGGGGCCGCGCAGGCCTTCGGGCCAGTCGATGCGCGCGCTCAAGGCCATCGGGGCAGGGGTGATCGTGATGTCGATGTCTTGCGTTTCGCCCACGAAAAGTTCGGGGATCGGTGCAACGTCGAGCGTGCGTTTGCCCGCGCGTGACAGGATCAGGTCGATGAAAGCCACGGCCCCCAGCAGGGCCCATGCGATCAGCGCGATGGACCGCGTGCCTTCGCCGAACATGATCGCGATGACCGAAATGACCAGCGCGGCCAACCCGAGCCCCATGAACCGACGCGATGGGCGAATGGCGGGAAGGCGTTTCAGCATGGACGCCCCCATGATCCATAGGACGCGGCGCGCATGTGCCGCGCCACGTCCAACGGGAAGAGGCGCCGCACGGCGTCGATGACGGGCGGGAGGGCCGTTGATATCTTTGACAGCTGGATCAGCGGGGGGCCTCGATCTGGTTGAGGATATTTGCCAGCACCTGCTCAGCGTCACGGCCCTCGATCTCGGCTCCCGGACCAAGGACGATACGGTGGCGCATGGAAGGGACGAACAAGTCTTTCACGTCATCGGGAATCGCGAAATCGCGCCCGGCAAGGGCCGCCATGGCCCGCGCCGCCCCGGCCAATGCGTCCGCGGCCCGTGTTGATGCGCCGTGGCTGATGTCGGAATTCGTGCGCGTCGCGCGTACCAGTCGCAGGATGTAGGACAGGATATCGTCGTCCAGAATGATCGTGTCGATCAGCCCGCGCGCAGCCGCCAGCGTTTCGGCGTCCACGACCTGTTCAAGGCCCCCAATGGATCCGCTTGTGTCCATTGGTTCGGACGCGTGTTTTTGCAGGATCTCCATTTCCACGTCTTCGCCGGGAAACTCGATGTGCAGTTTGAACAGGAACCGGTCGAGTTGCGCTTCTGGCAGCGGGTATGTGCCTTGCTGTTCGATGGGGTTTTGCGTGGCCACGACCATGAACTCGCTGCCCAGATCGTAGTCGGTGCCGTCGATGGTCACCATGCGTTCGTTCATGGCCTGCAGCAGGGCGGCCTGGGTCTTCGGTGGGGCACGGTTGATTTCGTCGGCCAGAAGGATCTGTGTGAAGACGGGTCCTTTTGTCAGTACGAATTCGTTGGTTTTGAAGTCGAAGATCGAGGTGCCGAGCACGTCGCCCGGCATCAGATCGGGCGTGAACTGGATACGTCCGAAATCGAGGTTCAAAGCGGCCGAGAAACTCCGCGCCAGAAGCGTCTTGGCGGTCCCGGGTGGACCTTCGAGCAAGACGTGGCCGCGCGCGAACAAGGCGACCAGCAACTGGTCGATGATCGCCTCCTGACCACGGACGGTTTTGCCGATTTCGGCGCGAAAGGCGTCGGCGCGGGCGGCGAGGTCTTCAAGATTCATGGGACAACTCACTTAGGATGGATTCAAGGGCATCGACCTCGGCAATGGCGTCCGAGGCGGTGGCATGTATGGGGAGCGCTTTGATACGCTCCAATGTGGCTTTGAGCGCGGCGTCGCGGCCATCGCCGCGCGCGCGGGCAAGGCGAAGGACGACGGCTTCGGCGTTTTGCTGGGCGGCGGACGGGCCATAAGCGTGGGCGGCGACGGCGGCGATCCGGGTTTGGGCATAGTCGCCGATCAAGGCGCCGTCCTGACCCGAAAGCCGCATCAGGCGGGCGCGGGCGCGGATCGCAACGGCCTTTTGTGCGCTGGACGCCGATCCTTCAGGCAGGATCGGACCGTAGCGCAGCGCCGCACGCCAAAGGGCGAGGAGCATCAGGAACCCAGCGCTCGCCCACAGGATCGAGAACGGGTAGGCAAAGAACTGCCAGAGATCGGACCATGTGCGTTCGCCGGTGTCCGCGAAACTGGCCCCGGACGAAATCCAGACATCGTCCGAATAGTCGATCATGATCGTCCCCTCGGCCCCGAGTTTGGGCAGAAGGTCGGCTGCGATGGCGGCGTTGTCGCCCAATCGCAGGCCGTGATTGTTCAACAGGTCGGGGTCGGACAGCACGAAATAGCGTCCCGTGCCCCGCGCGCGGCCCGCGCCCACCGGCAAGCGGCAGGACGCCAGAAGCATCGCGCCGGGTTCGCCGATCACGGGGTCGCAAAAGCGCCCTTCGAAAAGCTGCGCGGCATAAAGCCGGGCGGTCAGGGTTTCCCCGTCGGCCTCGTAGGGGATGTCGGTAAAGGGCGCGCGCGAAAACACCATGTCATTGCGCCGTTCGCTGACGACCGACCCAAGGATGCGCTCGACATCGTCCTGGGGGATCAACAAGGCGGGGTGGCCGATGCCGGTCAGGCGCATGCCCGAGCGCCACTTTGGGAGCACGTAAAGCGTTGGCACGACTTCGCGTTTGCGGATCAGCGGCCAGGACCGCATGTCGTTTTCGTCGATCTGAAGAAGGAGTTCTTCCTTGGTTGTCGGAGCCGCACGGCTTGCGCGCACGTTGGTGTCGTAAAGCGGCATGACGCGCAGTCCGACGGTGTCGGCCTCGATCGACCAGCCGCCAGTGAACGTGCGGCTGTCGATGTCCTGGGATTGGAGCCAGGCGTGTAGCCCGTCCATGCCGGCGGGTGAGCGGCGCAACTGGGTCTGGCGTTCGCCCGAGACATACCAAAACACACCGATCAGAAGGACGGCGATCACGCCGACGATCCAGATCTCGGGACGGCTTTTGCTGCTGGGGGCGGTGATATCGCTCATGATGTCGCCTCCCGTTCCGTCAGAAGCGGTCGGGTTGCCGAGACATGGGCGTTAAATTCATCCTCGCTGACGTCACGGCCGCCGAAATGCACGCGTTCCGCGGCAAGGACGAGGACGCGCAATTGGGCGAGGTGGGATTGCGATCCGGGCAGGCGGCGCAGGGCGTCGCGCACGGTCCAGCTGCGTTGCAAGCGCAGACCATTGGCGGTCACAACGCGCGCCAACGCGTATTGGGCAAGCGCCATCAGCGCGGCTCGCCGGTCCTTGATCGCAAGGATGTCCTGAAGACGTTGGGGCAGGTCCGCGCCAAAGGCCGTCGCGGGCATGGAGCGGCCGTCGCCATCGCGTTCGGGGTTCGAGATGGCGCTTCCGATGGACAGACCCATCTGTCCCCCGAAGAGATACAGGATCGTTCCAACACCAACGATCACCCCAATGGCGATCAGGAACTCGATCAGGTTGATCTCTTCTCGATCCGGTCCTTCGCGGTTGATGCGACGGTCTGGCTCAGCCGTTGTTTCCAGTTCAGGGGCGGGTCGGGTCGGGTCGTAATACGCCACGTCCGCCTCGATCCCGCGAAAGCGCAGGCTTTCGATATAGGCCTGTCCGGAGGGGGTCACCTCGAGCGGTTCGACCTGCGCCTCGCTGGATTGCGCGAGGCTGTCAAAGGGCAGGGCGACAAACAGGAAAAGGGTAGAAACCAAAATCAGCAAACGCATGCGCCAAGCGTTAGGCGAGGCATTTGGCACGGGCAAGTCTGGTTTATGTCCAAATTTGGTTAATTGGACTAACCGTGACCCTCCCGCTCGGCATCGCGATCTGACGATCACTCTTTCCTGTTCGGTGCGTCAGGTTTTCGAGATGGCGTCCAGGACGCGGGCCCAGCTTCGTGCGCCTTTGGTGAAAGAGCGGACGTCGTATTTCTCGTTGGGGCTGTGGAGGTTGTCGTTGTCGCGACCAAAGCCAAGCAGGATGCTTTCCAGCCCAAGGATCGACTGGAAGTAGCCCGCAATCGGGATCGAGCCGCCGCCGCCGACAAACGCTGCGGGTTTGGGCCATTCGGGGATCAACGCTTCGCGCGCTGCCTGAAACGCGGGTGCGTCGGTATTCATCACAGAGGCCGGAGCACCGCCATGGTCGTGGAAACGAACGGTGCAATCAACGGGGATCATCGATTTGACCATGTCTCGGAAGCTCTTGCGGATCGCAACCGGGTCCTGCTGACCGACAAGACGGCAACTGATCTTGGCACGGGATTCCGACGGGAGCACGGTTTTGAACCCATCGCCAGTATAGCCGCCAGTCATGCCATTGATCTCGCAAGTGGGTCGCGCCCAGATCATTTCAAGCGCCGAGCGGCCACTTTCGCCTGCGGGGACAGACAGCCCGACTTCGGCAAGAAAAGCGTCTGCATCGAATCCGAGTGCGTCCCATTGGGCGGCAATCTCGGGCGGGACCTCGCTCACGCCGTCATAAAACCCGGGAATAGTGACCCGGCCCGTATCGTCGTGAAACGACGCCAGAACCTTGGCCATCACGCGGTTCGGATTCATTGCGGGGCCGCCATAGGCGCCCGAGTGCAGGTCGCGGCTGGGGCCGGTGATGATTATCTCGTCCTCGATCATGCCGCGCAGCGACGTGCAGATCGCGGGAGTTTCATAATCGAACATGCCCGTGTCGCATATCAGGGCCAGATCAGGTGCGGACAGCTCGTCTTTGTGCGCCTCCAGAAACGGGATGATCGAGGGCGAGCCGGATTCCTCTTCGCCCTCAAAGAGGAACGTAATCTTGCAGGGCATGGATCCGTTCACTGCCTTGTAAGCGCGGCAGGCTTCGACAAAGGTCATCAGCTGGCCTTTGTCATCGGAGGTGCCACGGCCAGCGATCACTTGCCCTTCGTCTGTTTCAAGAATGGCAGGATCAAACGGGTCGCGATGCCAAAGATCAATCGGATCAACGGGTTGGACGTCGTAGTGCCCGTAAAACAAGACATGCGGACCTGGCCCATCAACATGGCCCACAACAATTGCCCGTCCCGGCGTCTGGCGGGCCTCGGCGTCCACGCCGAGCGATTTCAGATCCTCGACCAAAACTGCTGCCGCCTTGTCGCAATCGTCATTGTATGCTGGGTCGGTCGAGATCGATGGAATGCGCAAAAGCGCGAACAGGCGCTCGAGGGCGGCGTCCTTGTCAGCGTCGATTTGATTGAGAACAGCATCTAGGGACATCTTTGGCTCCTCGAGAAGTCTTGGGGGAATCTTGTGCTCGGGGCATGAGCCTACGCCCTTTGCCCCGACTGTCCAGCGCCTGCTTTTCAGTTTGCGGCCAGCGGGATAGGCTCCTCACAAGATTCGTCTACGAGTAGATTTTTTGGGAGGGGTCCATGCGGACATTTGTTTTGGGAGCGCTTTTGGCGTTCGCGTTGCCTGTAAGTGCTTTTGCGCAGGTGTTGACCACCAATCAGGCACAGCGCGAGTTGTTCAATGTGCGCGGCAGTGCGATTGTCGTGGCCCAAGGTTTATCGGGACGTGACCAGACGATTGCCAAGACGCTGGTCGATCTGTTGGAGAAACAGCAGGGCGAGCCGATCCGCTATTACTTCTCGATTGCGTATTCGCCCGCCGATGGCTGGGCCTCTGAATCCCTACAGAGCGCGAACAACTTTCATTCGGTGGCCGCTGCTGATGCGGCAGCAATGCGCGCATGCAATGCCGCCAAATCCAGCGGCACCTGTCAGGTTGTCGCCCGCGTCGTGCCTCGCGGCTACGAGCCAAAGTCGTTGACCATGTCCGTGAGCGCAACGGATGATTTCCGCAAGCGGTTCCGCCGCGCCTCCAGCCCGAAAGCCTTTGCGATTTCACCGGCTTCCGGGGCCTGGGGGTCGGGCGCGTCGGTAGAGGCGGCCATTCGCGATTGTGGTGTGACCGACTGTAAGGTCGTCATCCAAAATTGATCCAGATCAGAGCGACAGGTTGTCCACTGTTGCATTTTCGAACTGTAGATTAGATAGCTTCTAAATCGGACGAGGATGCACTTTGGACTATTCCCAGAAGATCGACGCGGCCCTTGGTCGGCTCCATGAAGAGGGCCGGTATCGGACCTTTATCGACATTGAGCGCAAGAAGGGCATGTATCCGTACGCTTCGCGCACGCTTTCCGATGGCTCCGAACAACCGGTGACCGTCTGGTGTGGCAATGACTACCTGGGCATGGGGCAGCATCCGGTCGTGCTTGAGGCCATGCATGAAGCCATTGATGCCACGGGCGCGGGGTCAGGCGGGACACGCAATATCTCTGGCACAACCGTCTATCACAATGCGCTTGAGGAAGAGCTGGCCGATCTTCACCGCAAAGAGGCGGCGCTGTTGTTCACGAGCGCCTATGTGGCCAATGACGCGACCCTGTCCACTTTGGCCAAGTTGTTTCCCGGTCTGATTATCTATTCGGACGCGTTGAACCACGCCTCGATGATCGAAGGCATTCGCCGCAATGGCGGGGACAAGCGAATCTTCAAGCACAACGATCTGGACGATCTGCGTGCCAAGCTTGAAGCCGATGATCCGGCAGCACCAAAAATCATCGCATTTGAATCAGTTTATTCGATGGATGGGGATTTCGCCCCGATCGAAGCGATTTGCGATCTGGCGCTCGAATTCAACGCGCTGACCTATATCGACGAGGTTCATGCGGTGGGCATGTACGGCCCACGCGGGGCCGGTGTCGCGGAACGCGACGGCGTCATGGGACGCATCGACATCATCAACGGCACCTTGGCCAAAGCTTATGGTGTGATGGGCGGCTACATCGCGGCCAGCGCAAAAATGTGCGACGCCATAAGGTCTTATGCGCCTGGGTTCATCTTTACGACGTCACTGCCGCCTGCGGTTGCTGCTGCTGCGACGGCTTCGGTTCGGCATTTGAAGACCGATGACGCGCTGCGCGCGCTCCATCAGGAAAAGGCCGCAACGCTTAAGCTACGCCTGAAGGGTTTGGGTTTGCCGATCATCGATCATGGCAGCCACATCGTGCCGGTCAGCGTTGGCGACCCTCGGCACACCAAAATCCTGTCGGATATGCTCTTGGATGACTTCGGCATTTACGTACAGCCGATCAATTTCCCAACGGTCCCACGGGGCACCGAGCGCCTGCGGTTTACGCCGTCTCCGGTGCATGGAACGGCTGAAATTGATGCACTGGTCAGTGCAATGGACCAACTTTGGTCCCATTGTGCGCTAAATCGCGCCGAGCTTTCCGCTTAAGACGATCTCCAACCCGTGCAGTGCCGTACGCGCTGTGTTAAGGTTTTGTGGATAATTCAGGGGCGATTCTGACCCTCTGACCTGGGGACGTGAAGCTAGTGACGCCAATGAGGCAGGACAGATGATCGGGCGCGAGAAGGCGGCTGATCCTGCACCGGCAGAGCCGAAGGGCTTTGACGATTTTGACCTGCGCCTTGGGGACATCATGCGTGGCGAGCGGGCCACGATGGGTAAATCGCTGCTGGATGTGCAGCGCGAGCTGAAGATCAAGGCCCCTTACATCTCTGCGATCGAGAATGCCGACCCAAGTGCGTTTGATACGCCAGGGTTCATCGCGGGCTATGTGCGGTCCTATGCGCGATATCTGAACCTGGACCCCGAATGGGCGTTCAAGAAGTTCTGTGACGAAGGCGGGTATGCCGTTCAGGAGGGCCTTGGGTCGGAGACCCGTGCCAAGTCGAGCGGCCCTAAGGAGAAATCCAAAGGCAAGCCGTCCGCCAAGGCACCCGCCCATGCACGTAATCCCTTTACCGATCCAAACGTCTCGTACCTTCCCAAGGGCGAAGCGGCGTTCAGCGGGATTGAGCCGCGGGCGATTGGATCGATTGCGGTGTTGCTCGTTCTGGTGGCCGGGATTGGATACGGCGGCTGGGCGGTTCTGCAGGAAGTGCAGAAGGTTCGGCTGGCACCGGTAGAGCAAACGCCTGATGTGATTTCACAGCTCGATCCGTTGGATGGTCCG
>CAZWZG010000067.1:0-15665 GCA_964638245.1 uncultured Rhodobacterales bacterium | reverse complement strand
GTCTGTGATATTGATGGAGTCGTTCGCGCGTTCCGCAATCGCTGCGAGTTCGGCCAACTCTGCCGTTTGCTTTCGTTGCCTTGCGGCCGCTCGTACTAGGTCACGGGCGATCATAGCGAATACCAAAGCGAGCCCGATGGCCGTCAGCGCGGTTCCCGACCTGACGACACGCTCCAGCCTCTTCTCAATCTCGGCCATGTAGGGCTGAAACGCGCGACTGTCCTCACGCATTGCCCCCGCTCGATTGCGCACCAGAATTCCGAGCGGAAAAAGGTCATCATTGGCACCGTTTGCATGGATATCTGCCATCTGTGCAAACCCATTGATGGCTTCGCGGGCAATTTCGACATCGCGCTCGCAAATGGCCAAGGCTCCGGTCGCCCCAAGTCGTCGAAACAACGCACCATCAAGGCCATTGAGCAAATCTGCACACCAAAGCACTTGCGCGTATGCAAGCTGCAGCAAACCGTCCGCTTGTTCGATCAATCCCGGGCGCAGCTCGACTGGTGCGCTTTGGAGAATCTCGATCAGCTGGTGGGTCGCGTCCAGATGCACAAACATGCGGCCGCGCATGTCACTCGCCAGCCCCAGATAACGATAGCCCACGAAGGACGTCGCCGTCGAAACGACCAACAGCAATGCGAATGCCGGCAGGATGAGCTTGAGCCGCATGAAGACCCCCGATGGTGGGTCTCGCGTAGCGCCGATGGCTTAATGGCCCGCTAAAGATACAATTCGACAGATAGGTCGAACCCGCCCGGCGTTGCGCCAAACGCGTCGCTCGCATAAGCAGGCGAAACGAACATAGCCATACGGACAGCGCGCAGTGACAAACCATCTGTACCAGAACGACCTTCCAGACGAGCTCGACCTTGGGCCGGTGGTGGCGATTGACTGCGAAACGATGGGGCTGATCCCGCATCGCGACCGGCTTTGCGTGGTGCAAATGTCGGGGGGTGATGGCGACGCGCATCTGGTGCAGGTGTCTTTGGGTCAAACCGAAGCGCCCAACCTGTCGGCCATGTTGGCGAACCCGGACGTGCTCAAACTTTTCCACTTTGGGCGCTTTGATATTGCGGTGCTGCTTCACACCTTCGGCGTGCTGACAACGCCGGTCTATTGTACCAAGATCGCGTCCAAGCTGGTGCGCACCTACACTGACCGCCATGGCCTAAAGAACCTGCTCGACGAGCTTCTGGGCGTCGACATTTCCAAGCAGCAGCAATCCAGTGACTGGGGCGCATCCGATCTGAGCGAGGCACAGATTGCCTATGCTGCTTCGGACGTGCTGTACCTTCACCAGTTGAAGGCCGAGCTGGACATCCGCCTAGCCCGCGAAGGCCGGCAGGATGTCGCCGAGGCCGCATTCGAATTTTTGCCCACCAGAGCGCAACTTGACCTGATGGGCTGGCCCGAGACGGACATTTTCGCGCATTGATCTGCTAAGGCCTTGGCAAGTCGCCCTAAAGACCCGACATTGGGGTCGAGGGGCACGGAAAAACAGGCACGCCCGAGGTCGATGTACGACAATTTTTATTCCCATTTGGTCAACTGGCTGAAGGTGCTTTTGCCCCTGACGGCCCTTGGGATCCTGTCGACATTGTTCCTGCTGTCGCGCGGCGTGGATACCAGCGGCGCGATCCCCTATGCCGATATCGATGTCGAAGGGCTGGCGCGTGAGCAGCGCATCACCGAGCCGCAGTTTTCCGGGGTTGCCGAAGATGGGTCTGCCATCGTCATCCGGGCCGAGCGCGCGCGCCCCGACCTTGGTGCGTTAAACCGCGTGACGGCAGACGCTGTGGACGCCCATGTCGACCTGACCGATGGCGAAGAGGTCGACATCACAGCGCCTCGCGGGATCATCGATAGCGGTGCGGGCCGGCTGGACCTGTCGGGTGGAACGCTTTTGACCTATTCGGCGGGCTATGTGATCGAGACCGAAGGTCTGACCGCATGGCTTGAGACGGGGCATATGGAAACAAGCGGGCCAGTGCTTGGCACGGCCCCGATGGGCCGCATTGAAGCGGGTCTGATGACGATCGCGCCTTCGGGTGAACCCGGATCCCCTCCGGTTCTGGCGTTTACCGACGGCGTGAAACTGATATACGATCCATGACGTTCGAAAGGTATTGCCCTGTTATGCTGCGCCAGATCGCTCTTGTTGCTGCCCTGACCTTTGGCCCCGTGGCCGCTTTGGCACAAGGCGCGAATATCGCCCTTGGCGGGGGAGAGCATGACACGAGCCAGCCGGTCGAAGTGTCTGCGGACAGCCTTGATATCAACCAGGAAGACGGCAGTGCGCTGTTCACCGGCAACGTGGTGGTCATCCAGGGCGCAGTGCGCATGGCCGCCGAAGAGGTGCGTGTCCTGTACTCTACCGGCGAGGGTGAGACGGCGGGCGCCATCGACACCATTCGCGCAACAGGTGGCGTCACCCTTGTGACCGAAGCCGAAGCTGCCGAGGCCGCAGACGCGGAGTACACCATCGACAGCGGCGACATCGTCATGACCGGTAATGTCCTTCTGACCCAAGGCGTCAACACGCTGGGCGGCGACAGGCTGGTCGTGGACTTGGAAACCGGCACTGGGCGCATGGAAGGCAACGTGCGCACGATTTTCCAGAGCAACGAAAACTGATGGCGGACCTGACCGTATCAGACGGCGGCGCGGGTCTGCGCGTGTCCAGCTTGCGCAAATCCTATCGCAAGCGCCCGGTCATTCGCGATGTCAGCCTCGAGCTGAAGCGCGGCGAGGTTGTTGCGCTTCTTGGGCCAAACGGATCGGGCAAGACGACATGCTTTTACGCAATTGCCGGGTTGATCACGCCTGAAGGCGGTACGGTGACCGTGGATGGCCGGGATGTGACCGCGCTGCCTATGTATCGGCGCGCCAAGATGGGCATTGGGTACCTTCCCCAGGAAATGTCGATCTTTCGCGGGCTGTCGGTCGAAGACAACATCATGGCGATCCTCGAAATCTCGACCCGCGATCGCAACCGTCGCCGGGATCGGTTGGAAGAGTTGTTGTCAGAATTTTCGATAACCCACCTGCGCCGCGCGCCCGCGCTGGCGCTATCGGGCGGCGAACGTCGACGCGCCGAAATCGCGCGCTGTCTGGCGGCGAACCCGAAATACGTTCTGCTGGACGAACCTTTCGCAGGGGTCGACCCGATTGCCGTCGGCGAGATCCGCGAGTTGGTGGGCAAACTGAAGAATAACGGGATCGGCGTTCTGATCACGGACCACAATGTCCGTGACACGCTGACGATCGTGGATCGCGCCTACATCCTGCATGACGGCCATATCCTGATGTCAGGCACCACCGACGAGGTGGTCGAGGACGAGAATGTGCGGCGCGTCTATCTGGGTCAGGGCTTTCGGATCAGTTGATCCCGTTAACCCCTGCAACCTTGACAGAATCTCTTTGATCGGATCGACTTAAATCGATGCCCGGACTGCAAAGCACATGCGCCTCGGCTGGCCTCTGGCCTCGACGCCATATCGTGATAAGCCTTTCAGAAGGCGCATCAAATTCATCCAGATCGCAGCACGTCATGGTCAAAGACCAAGGCAAATGCGGCACGAGCGAGGAGGCTCCATGCGCTATCAGATCACCGGAAAACAGATCGACATCGGCGACGCCCTGCAAACCCATGTGAAGAACGAATTCGGGACAATCCTCGACAAATACGCCGGAAGACCCACAGACGCTTCGATCATTTTTTCGCGCGATGCCCATGAATATGTCTGCGAAGCAACCATTCATCTGTCGACCGGGCTGACGACGCAGGCCAAGGCTCACGCCACGGAAATCTATAGCTCTTTCGACAAGTGTTCCGAGAAGATCGACAAGCAGCTTCGCCGCTATAAACGACGCCTCAAGGACCACCACAAGGAGCGTACTGACCCGGTTGAACTCATGGCGGCGTCCTCCTATATCCTCGCCAACGATCAAGGCGTGGACGATTCGGAGCCCGAGTCCCTTCAGCCCATGATCATTGCCGAGATGGAGACGAAGATCCCCTCGCTGACAGTGGGCGAGGCCGTGATGCAGATGGAATTGGCGGGAGCGCCCGTTCTGGTCTTCAGGAATGAGAAACAAGACGCGAGTTTGAACATCGTTTACCGACGGGAAGATGGCAATATTGGCTGGATCGACCCGAACTAGGAAAACTGAACGCGCCGAAAAAGGAATTTGAGGTAAATGCATCTTTCGACGCTCCTGGTGCCCGAAGCGGTCAAATCGTCGTCCAGCTATTCTTCAAAGAAACGTCTTTTTCAGGACGTGGGCGATTTGGCCGGGAGCATTTACGGACTGGATGCGTCGGATGCGACCCATGCCTTTCTAGAGCGGGAAGCACTCGGGCCCACAGGCGTTGGAAAGGGCATTGCGCTTCCGCACGCCCGCATTCCCGGCCTTGAGGAAATTCGCGGCTTTTTCGTACGCGTCGAAAAGCCGATGGATTTTGGATCGGTGGATCGTCAGCCGGTCGATTTGATCTTCGCGCTTCTAGCGCCTCAAGAATCCGGTGTGGATCATCTCAAGGCGCTTGCGCTGATCTCCCGCACGATGCGCGACACGGCGCTGTGTTCCAAACTCCGCGCCAACAGCGATCCTGCGACGCTTCATACCTTGCTCATCAGCGATCCGGGCACTCAGGCGGCCTGATCCCAGCGCCCATAGCCAAACATCATGTAATCTCGGGGATAGGCGGCTTTGACGGCGGCCTCGATTGATTTGTCGTAGGCGTCGGCCAGCGATGGACCCGGAAGTGGTTCCTCTTCGGACGAAGCAGGTGCCGGCGTTGCGCCAACACTTTGCAATAAGTGGGCAAAACCCGTCTCAAACGTTTCTCGTCGGATCACGTAGTCTGGCGTCATCACCTTACCGATGGCTTCAAGAAGAAGCGCCTGTGCACCGAAGGCCGAGCGCGGGGCAAGCGCCGTCTGACGGCTGAGGTTGGCCTTGATAAAGCCCATCGTTGACAGGAAACCGGCAACCGGATCACCGCCCAGATTGGCGTTGAAGCTGTCGCGTAGAACGGACTGAACCCGCTCCATCGGCTCGGGGGCGCCATCCATCAGGTGGCGACGATAGGCGTCCCACGCCCGGTCAACCGGATGGCGCACGACGGTAAAGCTTCGGTGTCCGGGGTGTGTGCGTTTCCACTTGCGCAAAGCGGCCTGGGTGCCGATCGGTATTGGTTTCGATCCGCCATCAGCGGCAGCCATGGCGGCTCGCGTGGCCGCAACGGTGCCATTGGAAATGGGCGCAAAGACCAAGGGCAAGGATTGTCCGACGCGCCAAGCTTTCATGCCGGGCAAATAGTCGGGCTCGAAATTTGGCCAGCGCTCGGTCGCAAAAGGATCGAGGCCACCAAGCGCCGCTTGTAGATCCGTGAAATTCGTCACCTTCTCGGACAGGGGGCTTGGGTTTTGGACCTTGGCTTTGACCGGAGCCTTCGCCCCCGCCGGGTCCAGTCCGAGGTATCGGGCGAGGCCTGCAATGATGTCGGCGTCGCTCAGGTCTTCGTATGAAATTTCGAACGCGGTCTGACCGGTGATCTGCAACTGATAGCGCGCCATGGTTTCGGCGTGATTATGCTCAGTCAGGTAAGCCGCGAAATCATCGGCATCAAATGTGACCTTGCCCGAGCGCGACTGACGTACATCGCCCATCCACCATTGCCCGGTTTTCTGAGCGATCTTCAGTGACACGTAGCTTTCCAGCGGGTTGCGCCGCAGTAGGATTTTGGCCCCACGCGGATCACGCAGGACGTGGTCGAGCACGCGCGGGTCATGGTCGCGAAACAGCCGGAATCCCGGCAAACCGCGTGCAACCGACACCATACGATCGATCACCCGCACCGGATCGGCATCCCGCTCCTTGCGGGTCATGCCAAGCAAACTGTCCTGACCCGGTTTGCCGAAGAAATGCGGATTGAAAACCTCGCCAAAGGTTTCGGCACCGCCCAGCGCGGCCATCCGTTCTTCCAGAAGGTTCGAGCCTGTACGCATCCCTGCCAAAATGACAAAATACGCGAACCGGTCGCTCATTGCACAAGCCTTGGCCGAGACGGCGCGGGTGCTTCGTCGTCGTCAAAGACGGTTGGAAAATCACCCATCAGGTGCGGTTCCATGCCCTGATTGCGCAACTCCTGCAGGAACGAGCCAAATCCCGACAGGTTCACCATGCGCGGCACCTCGCGCAGGCGATGCGGGCCGCGCGGGCCGAGGTCATCCACAATCTGCTGGAGCGCTTCCATCGGCTGATCGACGAAATCCGCCATGGACCAGACGCGCACCCGCGCGCGGGTCTGGATGTGGCGCAGCTGATCCAGATGCGCGGCCTCGATCTTTTGCAGGCGGGCGGCTTCGGCGCGGATATCGGCGAACTGTCCACGCTTGCGCAGAAGCGGAACGGCCCATGCGCCACTGATCGCATAGACGTTCGCATTACCATCCCGGGCAATGAAATCAGCGATGTCTTGCGTGTCGCGGGGACCGAAGTGAAACGCCTGCTGCTCCCCTCGCGTGTTCCAGATCAGGTTCGCCAAGAACGCCTGTGGATTGTAATCGCGCAGCGTTGGGCTGTCCGACAATGCGCCGGCAAATGTCGTTTGACGGTCAGCAAATTCGGCGCGAAGAGGCGCGAAAAGATGCCCGTGAACGGTCAATCCGCTGGTGCCTTTGAGCCAGTCGTCAAAATCCTCGAAAAGGTCCGAAAACCCTTCGAAAACCACGTAAGGCGCGGCCGTTAGTCCGTTTTCCCAATCGCGGCGCGGATAACGGCCGGACATGTACAGCCCCGGCCGCCCGCGCGTGCGCCGCTCGACCGCCTTGGTGAAGACGCGATCGATCTTGCCCGGGCTCATCAGGCTGTCGTCCCCCATGGCATGGCCGCCAAGGAACGCTGCATAGAGGCGATCCGCCTCAGCCCAGATCTTGCGCGCCACGAACTTGTCCGAGCGGCGCAAGAGCGGCAGGTGATCGTCATAAAAGATGTGCGGTTTGCCCTGAAAATCGAACTTTGACAGGGTGAGAGAGCGGCTTTCGATGTTGGTCGAGTAAAGCCGAACCAGCGTCTGATAATAGCTTTCGTCCGGGATCCAGACCCGCCGGAAATAGCGGATATAGCGGTCCTTCAACGGATCAGTCAGGATCGCCTTCAGCGTTTCGCGGGTCAGACACCACCACTGGCTGCCAAGATGGGGCGTGATCCCTTCGGGCATGCGCCGCTTGATCCCAAGTCGTCGCTGCACGCGAACCGCCAGATCGAAAAGCAAACGCTGCGATTTCCACGCAAACGGAAATCGCATCGTGAACCGCTCGGTATTCAGACCTCCGACAGTCCAAGGCACATCCTTGGTTGTCACGCTTTCAATGAAATTCGTCATCGGGTGCGCATCCAAAAACGCCCGCAGCTTGCGTGCGGGCTGGAGCGGCAAGCAGGATCCAGACGAAAGGAAAACATGCCGAACCTCAGGAAACTCGTTCAGCATCGTCTCGGACGCTGCAAGCGATGCATCCACAAGCGACCATGTCCCCCATTCGCAGCGCCCCTGCTTGATGAAGCGCACATGGTCAAAGCGCGCCATGGAATTTTTCAGACGCTCGACTTCCTTCGGGTCGGTCGACTTGTCGATGTGAAACACAACGGGACAGCCTTCGGACGCCCAATACGTCGCCACCTGACCGGCGCGCTTGAGCCGTCCATGGGTCATTATGATAAAGCCAACGCTCAAGCCCAGTTGCCCTTGGACATCAGGCCCAGCACCTCAAGCTGTCGCCAGTTGATGTATTTTTCCGAGAACTGGCACCACAGCGTGCGCCCATCGGTCAGTTGTTCGTAGGCGCGGTATTCTCTTGCACCTGAGTAGTGCTCTTTACGCGAGACTTCTTCGGCGGATTTCTCGGGGAACGAGTCGAGGAACTTGGCATGCAACAGGCATCCGCTTGCCTTTTCACCCCCCCATTCGTCGTAAACCTGGTTTAATCCGCGCGGCAAAAGCATGTGGGTCGAGCTGACGTGGACGTATTTCCGGCTCCATTTGACCAGCGGGATCTTGTTGAGCGCGGGCGCCTGGTCAGGCGCGTGCTGGAAGAACATCCGGCTCCGCGGTCCGCCCTGGATCCAGAGGTTGCGGTAAGTCGGATTGCGCGAGATCTGATAGTTTCCGGCGTCAAACCAGCGGGCAATCTCGAACGGGTCCTGACCTTCGACGTACGTGGTCTCGTCCAGAGCACCCTTGGGGTACATGTCCAGAAGAAGCGTGCCAAACGAGCGGATCGAAGACGCATCGAGCCAGTCGCAAAGCGCGCGCATCGAACGCGTATCGCAGAACGGGTAGACAAAGAATTCGTCGGGATCGACGGTCAGCGTCCACGCCCCGTTGGCATATCGATACTTCAGCCAGTTCATCCAATCCGTACCATAGCGCGAGCGCCGATAGCTGGCCTTGCTGTGCCAGAGCGAGACGTCTTTCTGGCGGCGCAGATACTCACGCGTGTCGTCATCGCTATCGTTGTCGACAATCAGGAAATGACCTGCACCAAGCCGGCGATAGTAGTCGAGGAAATAGGGCAGTCGCTTACGCTCGTTGCGAACCGTGGCGAATACCAGAACATCGCGCGCGCCAATGGATTTCGTGCGGTTCTTCACCGCCGAAAGCTCGCGCGATTTGCGCGCTGCGCGGATCAGGTATCGTTTGCGCCGAAGTCGCAGCCGATACGTGCCCAGAACGCCCAAGTGCCCCTCCGCCTGCATCATGCGGCGCACCTATCAGAGGAGCTTTAAGACCGTGTTGAAATGCGCCTCCCATGTCGGAAGGGGCGGGGCTGGCTGCTCGGGTCTGCGGTTTGCCGCTAGATTTTGTATCTCTTGCGTCCATTGATACAGATTGTCGGTTGGCGCGTAAATGACCCAATCACCCAGATGCTCTTTGATAGACGGCAATGGGGACGAGATCACCGGGACTCCGTATTGCGCGGCCTCGAACGGAGGCAAGCCGAACCCTTCGGCATGGGATGGGAACAGGAGGCCACGCGCCCCTTTGAGCCAACCTTGCACGACGTCGTCGGCTTCGCTGAGGTGCAGGAAAATGGATTTATCTTTCAGCTCGGAGTTTTCGAAGCGGGCCAAAAGCGGGCCGTAGGACCAGCCTAGCGACCCGAAGATGTGCAGTGGAGGTGCGTCCGCGCCCATCCCTTCCCAGACATCAATCAGAAACTCGAAGTTCTTGCGCGGCTCCAGCGTGCCGATTGCGACGAAGTAATCCCCGCCTGGTGCCGGCGCGGTCTCTTGCACTGGACTGGTCCCAAGGGGCGCCACGACCACTGGTAGCTCTGCGTGACCGTGTTTGCGGATTTGGTCGGCAGAATACTTGGACGGCGTCAGGATCCAGTCCGCTCGTTCCGTCGCAACCTTGAACCGCTTGGCAAAGACATCCGCCTGCCCGTCCCTTTGCCACTTCGGGTGGTCCAGCGGGATCGTATCATGGATCATCACGATAGACTTCGCCTCTGCCGGGAGTGCGCGCATGTTCCATCGCGTTAGGTGGCTGTGGCCCACGTTGAAATAGGCAAATCCTTCGGGAAGTTTCCGCTCCAACGCCGGGGGTAGCAGCGGGCGCGGCACCCGTGCGATGGCGCGGCGGCGCGCCTCTGCGAGTGGATCCGCGCCGCGCATTGCGGCAAGGCCGTTTTGATCAAGGATCAGGTAGCCAAAACGCGTTCGGACCAGCCCGAAGGCCGGTCCGTCATAGGTTAGAAGCCAGTCCAGATAGGCTGCCTCGACCCGATCGATCCCAGTCTCGACTGCGCGCATTGCGCGGGCAGCGCTCCGCGTCAGGTCGAGTAGGATAGCCCGGGTTACTGCGCCGCCTTCCGCTGCGCGACCATCGCTTCAAGATAGTCGGCAAACTCAGCGTAAAGGTCTTCGCGCGCCAGCGCGAAAGCAACTGTCGCCTGAAGGAACCCGGCCTTTGAGCCGCAGTCAAACCGCTGACCACGGAAACGCATCCCGTGCACCGGGCGCCCCTGCGCAATCTCTTGAGCGATAGCGTCCGTCAGTTGGATTTCCCCACCAGCACCGCTTTTCATCTTGTTGAGGTTCTGAAGGACTGTTGGCGTCAGGATGTAACGACCGATCACGGCAAGGTTCGATGGTTCCTCGCCCTGCGGAGGCTTTTCAACCATCGCTTTGACACCGACCAGCGATCCTTTGTCCTCAGAGACGTCCAGAACGCCGTAGTTCTGTGCCTTTTCGGGCGGGACTTCCATCGCTGCAACCATCGAGCCGCCGGTTTCAGCATAGGCTTCGACCATCTGCTGCAGACACGGCTTTTCAGCCGCAATCACGTCGTCAGGCAGGATAACCGCAAAAGGTTCGTTGGCGATGAGACGGCGCGCACACCAGACCGCGTGACCGAGGCCCAGCGCCTTGTGCTGGCGGATATAGGCGATCGCGCCGGAATCCATGTTGGTGTTCTTGAGCGTTTCGAGCAGCTCTTTCTTACCCTTGCGACGCAGCGACGTCTCCAACTCGGGCGCGTGATCGAAATAGTCTTCAAGCGCGTTCTTGCCGCGCGACGTTACAAAAATGAATTCTTTGATGCCGGCAGCGCGTGCCTCGTCAATGGCGTATTGGATCAATGGACGGTCGACGAGCGTCATAATCTCTTTCGGGACAGACTTCGTCGCAGGCAAAAAGCGCGTGCCAAGACCGGCAACAGGAAAAATGGCCTTGGTGACCTTGCGTTTCATAGGGGGTACCTCACTCAAACCCGAATACGGGAAAATAGATAATAGCTTTATCTGACTATAATGCGACGGGGCGACACAATAGAGAACCATCTCTCGAGCGGAAAAGCGCTAAAATTACATCAATTTAAGCACAATCTCGCGCGCGCAAGGCGCTTTGTTTCTTTTTCTGCACATTGGTTGAGTCGGATATTGAAAGACGCGCTGCGATTCCGATTTGAGCGACCAAACGTCCCGCCGCGCTGTAGCCAAACGCCGGTGTCCGTGTAAGTCATTCTGTGTCGCAAGCCCGTTCGCGTAAGACTGAGAACGGTTGTCGGGTGCCCGTTCAATGCATCGCCACTGGCATCTGCAAGCGTTCGCTTTTCGTTCAATCGGTGGGTCAGTCGAAGGTGCACGGGAGGTTGAACGTTGCGCTGCCAGGGCGAGTAGGACCCCCTGCCTGCAGGCGGAGGAATGTCGCTCAGCTGTGCCTGCGATCCGACTTCAATCCCGCGTTCGAGGTCGGCCATGAGACGGCCAATGTCACGAGGCTCTGCGGTACCGCGCACCATATGGGCCACCAACCGCCGACTTTGGTCTGCGCGGTGTGCCTTCAAAGCCGATTGAAGGTCGCTTGGTTCGGCATGGCGGCGCAGAAAAATCGCGATGGAACGCCCAACGTCGAATAGCCCAAGCGGTTTTCGCATGGTCGTTCGACGGTCTGACGCTGCAGATCGGTGATGCACGACCGCTTCGGGGACGTACCTGGTGTCCTCAGTTCGCAAACGCCAGCTCAACTCGGTATCGTCCAGGTAAAATGCAAGCGTCGGGTCAAAGGCTCCATAGGCGTCCATCGCTGCGCGCGAAATCGCCATGTTGGTTCCGATCAGCTTCAGGGTCTCTCCACTTTCAGGGGTCGCCGTCTGACGCACCACCGCACGCGCATTGACGACTTCACCTTGCGTCTGAAAGGACAACCCGTTCCTGCCCCGAACGGCGCCAGTCGCCGCACTTGCGCCTTGGAAAATCGGCTGCGTCAAAGCGGCGAGCCAACCCGGTTCCGCCACCGCATCATCGTCGAGGAAGGCCAGCACATCGCCCCCCGCTGCTGCGATCCCGACGTTGCGGGCCTGGGCGAGATGGGGCTTATCGAATGCGACCCGTGTAGCCGTAAGGTCAAATGGCAACGCATCAAGCACCGCCAGCCCTGCAGGGTCGGCCACCACCACCAGTTCAAACTGGGGCTCAGCCATTTGATAGAGGCTGAAAAGACAGCGTCGAAGGTGGTTGGGTCGCCCACGCGACGCGACAATGACGCTGATATCGACCAATCAGGGCGCTTTCACATCAACGCCCGGTGCCAATGCCAGAAAGAACGGATTGGCAAAACCATCCTTGCCATAACGCAGAGGCGTATGATCATCGAACCGCAACACCGACCCCCCTGCCCCGCCCAGCACCGCGTGGCCTGCCGCCGTGTCCCATTCCATTGTGCGCCCGAGGCGCGGATAGAAATCGGCTTCACCCGTGGCGACCAGACAGAACTTCAACGACGAGCCCGCGCTTTTCATGTCTTTGACCGCATACTGGCCGATATAGTCATCCGTCGCCTGATCGCGGTGCGATTTTGAGGCGACGATCATCAGAGCCTCATTGTCAGGCACTGAGACAGAGAGTGTCTTGGTTTCTCCGACAAGTGTCTTGTCCAGATCGCCCGTCTCTTCGACGGTCGTCCCATCGGGCTTCGTCCAGAAAAGGCGTTCTTTTGCAGGGGCATAGACCACTCCACGGACGGGTTCACCGTCCTGGACATAGGCAATATTCACCGTGAAATCGCCGCGTCGCTGCACGAATTCCTTGGTGCCGTCCAGTGGATCGACAATCAAAAAGGTTGAGACCGAAAGGTCATGGGTCCCTGATTGCTCTTCCGTGACAAGGGCGACATTCGGGAACGCCGCGCGCAAGCCTTTGCTGATGAGCGCATCCGCGGCTTCATCCGCCGCCGTGACCGGGCTGTCATCGGACTTCGACCGGACCTCGAAGTCCGGGCTGTTGTAGATGTCCATGATGACGTCGCCCGCTTCCAGCGCAAGGCGGCGCAGCACAGGCATGAGTGTGTCAAAGTCCATAGTCGGCGGCTTTCCCATCAAAAGGTAACCAAAAGCTTTCCGCCTTTGGCCGAAACGGCTATATCCTCGCGCGTAACGCGGCAGAAAGGTTCAACTGCCATAAGCCGCGAAACGAAGAGGCAGGCAAGCACGATGTTCACGGTCGAACGTCCAAAATCAACGCTGGGCTCCGCGATTGCGATCATGGAGATCATCTTTCACAACACCGTTCGCTCGGTGCGAAAGAGCCATTCGAATGCGCTGATCGGACTGCTGATAAACATCCTGCAGACCGTCATCCTCGTTGGCGTGTTTTATGCCATGTTCTCGATCCTTGGTCTCAGAGGCTCGGCGATCCGGGGCGATTTCCTCCTTTTCGTAATGTCCGGCATCTTCCTTTTCATGTGCCACACCAAGGCGATGAGCGCGGTCGTGGGCTCGGAAGGGCCGGCCTCTCCAATGATGCAGCATCTACCGATGACGACCGCTATTGCGATCTCATCTGCGGCGCTGGGCTCGCTTTATATCCAGGTCCTGTCGATGATCGTGGTCCTCTATGTCTATCACATCGGCTGGGGCCCGATCACGATCGATGATCCGGCAGGTGCGATGGCGATGGTAATCCTGTCATGGTTCTCGGGCGTGGCGGTGGGCATGGTGTTTCTTGCTCTGAAACCCTGGGCACCGCAGTTCGTAGGTATTGTATCCTCGATCTATGCCCGCGCGAATATGATCGCATCGGGCAAGATGTTCGTGGCGAACTCTCTTCCAAGCTTCATGCTGGTGATGTTTGACTGGAATCCGCTGTTTCACACGATTGATCAGGCCCGCGGGTTTGTCTTCGTGAACTACAACCCGCATTACAGCTCGGTAATGTACCCTCTTATCCTATCCGTTGCGCTGATCATGATCGGCCTGATGGGCGAATTCTATACCCGCAAACATGCCTCGCTTAGCTGGAGTGCACGCCGTTGATCCGTCTTTTCTTGTTTTGTCTTTTTCTGGCCGGTCCCGCGATGGCGACGGTTGATGGTTTTCCCGCTCTGTTCAACGTTTCCGGCGTTGCATCGGACGACACTTTGAACGTGCGAATGGACCCGTCGGCGAGTTCCGACATTGTGGGCGAGCTTGAAGCGGACGCGATCGGCGTCGAGGTTCTTCGCCTTGATGCGACCGGGAACTGGGCTCGGGTCGCCGTTGACCCTGAAACCATGGGTTGGGTCGCGGTGCGTTTCCTTGAACGCCAGCCGGGCTTTTTGGCGGGAAGTTTGCCGGACAAACTAACCTGCTCTGGGACAGAACCTTTCTGGTCAATGTCATTAAGCGAGGATGGCGGGCTTTATCGCTCGCCCGACGAGTCGCTTGCGCTATACAATCATGTGACAAGCACGCGGTCCGCCAATCGCACGGATCGCTTCACGCAGTTCTTTGCAGGCGCATCAGGGGTGGTTGTGGCAACGCTGACCAACGGTTCCTGCTTCAACATGATGTCGGGTGCTGAGTCTGGCTGGTCGGTCGAGCTTCTCCGATCGGAAACAACGATCGACAAGTCGCTGATGCTGTCAGGCTGCTGCTCGATCGCTCAGTAGGACGTCTCGCGAACCACGCGCAATGTCACGTTCAGGCGACCGAATTTGGGCAGAAGCTGGGATGAGCCAAACCTGATCCGATCCACGCCGTGATAGGCGAGCCGCGCCTCACCGCCCATCACCACCACATCGCCAGACGACAACCAGACCGATTGCGTGGGACCGCCGCGCTCGGTCCCGCCTATGCGGAACAACGCCTGATCCCCGAGCGAGATCGACACGACCGGAAATGCGAAATCGCCTTCATCGCGGTCCTGATGAAGACCCATACGCGCGCCTTCACCGTAATAGTTGATCAGACAGCAGTCCGGATCGACGGCCACCCCGGAAACATCGCGCCAGATATCCAGCACAGCGCCCGGAATCGGCGGCCAGGCGACACCGGACGGGTGGTGCGCCTGATATCGGTATTCGCCCCGATCCGTCACCCATCCCAACCGCCCAGCACTGGTCATCCGCACGCTCATTTTGCGTCCGCGCGCCGTCTCGGGCTGGACAAAGGGAGCCGCTTTGGCAACGTCGCGCAACGCATCTCGAAGCCGCTTCTGGGCCGCCAAATCCAGATATCCCGCAAAGACCTGCGCCCCGCCCAAATCCTGAACTGTTCCCATTGCAACAAACCTGTTGTTTTTTGGCCCCACCACAGGTTGCAGAGGCCCAGTCCCCTCCATATATACCGCCCGAAGCGCTGACGACCCCGCCCGGGTCAGCAGCATCAATTTGGGATCGGGCGACGGTGCCTTCGGGGCCATTTGCCCAACACATCGCCAGAAGAGGACTTGAGCATATGGCCAAAGTAATCGGCATTGACCTCGGCACCACGAACTCGTGCGTTGCCATAATGGACGGATCGCAGCCCCGCGTGATCGAAAACGCGGAAGGCGCCCGGACAACACCATCGATCGTCGCCTTCAAGGATGACGAGAAACTCGTCGGCCAGCCCGCCAAACGGCAGGCCGTCACGAACCCCGAAAACACCGTTTTCGCCGTTAAACGCCTGATCGGCCGTCGCGTGGACGACGCCGAAGTGACGAAAGACAAGGACATCGTGCCTTACAAAATCGTCGATGGCGGCAACGGCGACGCTTGGGTCGAAGCGGGCGGCGAAAAGTATTCGCCCAGCCAGATCTCGGCCTTCACGCTCCAGAAGATGAAAGAAACCGCTGAGTCCTATCTCGGCGAAGAAGTGACACAGGCCGTCATCACGGTTCCCGCCTACTTCAACG
>CAZWZG010000066.1:9373-15911 GCA_964638245.1 uncultured Rhodobacterales bacterium | reverse complement strand
TGAATTCGATCTGCATTTCTTCGCGCAAACGGGTGCGGCACACCGTGCCCATTTGCACGAGCGCCTCAAAAGCGTCCGGCGCCAATTCCTCAAGCGAGGGACCGCGCGGGTCTTTGGTCAGAAAAATCGAGCCTTCGCCTTCGGAAACGGCATCGCGGCCCTGGCTTTGTGTCAGGTAGCGCCCGGTAATCTGGTCGGACCCCGTCTCGGAACTGACGAATTGAATGACGCCCGAGCCACTTTCCGGGTTCCCGATCCCAAGCGCCATTTCCTGCACGACGAGACCCAGTCCCGCATCCTCGGGCGCGCCCTGCGCTTGCCGAAGAAGCCGTGCGGACGTGCCTTCCCAAGCGCGCGCCATCGATCGCAGGACGGCTGACAACTGTGCCTGCGCCGTGGCTGGAAACGGCTCGTCGGCCTCATCCTCGTACGCCCGCTTTTGCGCTTCGATCATCGCGGGTCCAGGCGTTCCAAGCCCCGTATCGAAGACTTCAGCGTCTAGATGAGCAACATCCACCGCGAACGCCTGGATGAAGCGCAAGTATAGCGTTGCTGCCTTTTCGACCCCAATCTCGGCCGCGAGCGTTTCGTAGACGTCGTCGGTCATTCCCAGATTGAGAACGGCCCCCGGCCCGCCCCAATCCGCATTCCCCGGAGAGGGTCGGATCGTCAGAAGCCGCCCTGCCCCGAAAAGAGACAAAAGCCCTGAGATGTCAGGCATTTGCCCGTGGGCGATGCGTCGGACGGTTTCAAAGGACAGTGCGACCGTTCGTGGAACGGGAAGATCAAGCCGGATGAGGCGTTGCAGACATTTCGCACGCTCACCATGAAGACCCGCCTCGACCTGTGCAGTGGGCGTGATTTCAACAAATGCGTCCGTGAACGGCGATTGCTGCAATGCGGCATCTCCTTTGCAGGGAGCATACGCCTTGCAGGCTGGCGATCAAGGGTGACCCGGGGTTCTAGCCCTCTAGCCGCGACAAATCCGCGACGGAGCCAAGCGTTTGACGGATAAGGTGCAGCAAGTTCAGACGGTTACGGCGCAGCACCTGGCTTTCAGCGTTGACCTGAACAGCCTCGAAAAACGCATCGATTGGCGCGCGAAGCGAGGCCATCTGCCCGAATGCGGCGTCGAAGTCCTCAGCCTCCAACGCGGCCTTGATCGAAGGCTCGGCTTCGGTCAACGCATCGAAAAGGGCCAGTTCCTCGGGCGCTTCAGCGTATTTCTTGTCCGGACCAAAGGAGTATTCGACGCCGTCCTTGGCCTCTGCCTGTGTCAGGATGTTGTTGGCGCGTTTGAAGCCTTGAATCAGGTTTTCGCCATCTGTGCTGCCGGAGAACCGCGAAAGAGCCAATGCACGCGCCTGAACATGGACGATGTCGTCTGCGCCGTCCTTGGCAAGAACCGAGTCAAGGATATCGTGGCGGATGCCTTGATCCTTCAGGGCGACCTTGAGCCGGTCGTGGAGGAAACTCAGAAGGTCAGCGCCAACGCTGTCTTTCGCCCCCGAATGCTGTTTGAGACCTGCGTCAAAGAACGTGTCGAGAGACAGACGCAAACCGTTCTCCGTAATCGTCCGGATCACGCCCAGCGCCGCCCGGCGCAGCGCGAAGGGATCTTTTGACCCTGTTGGTTTCTCTTCAATCGCCCAGAAGCCGGTCAGAAGATCGATCTTGTCGGCCAGCGCCACCGCAATCGATACCGGAGCACTCGGCACGGCGTCGGTGGGCCCAAGGGGCGCATAGTGGTCTTCGGCGGCAGCGGCCACGGCCTCGGGAAGCCCGGCAACATCCGCGTAGTACCGACCCATGGTCCCTTGCAGTTCGGGGAACTCGTAAACCATCTCTGATGTCAGATCCGCCTTTGCGATCTCCGCAGCAAGCGCTGCTTCGTCGGGGTCCGCACCCACAAGCGGCGCGATCTCACGCGCGAGCGACGCGATCCGCGCCACGCGCTCGGCCTGCGTGCCGAGTTTCCTGTGAAACGTCACTGACGACAGCGCGTCTTTCCAAGGGCCCATGCCATCCTTGGCCACACGCAGGTCGTTCTCCCAAAAGAATTTCGCGTCCGAAAGGCGCGCCGACAGAACCTTTTGGTTGCCCGCAAGGATCGTCGCCCCATCGTCATCGGTTTCCCGGTTCGCGACCGTGACAAACGCCTCGATCCGGCCCGTCTTGGGGTTTTTGACCGAGAAGAACTTTTGGTGTTCCTTCATTGACGTCTGCAGCACTTCCGGGGGCAGGTCGAGGAAGGCGTCATCAATCGCGCCCATCAGAACGACAGGCCATTCAACAAGGCCGGAGACCTCCGCCAGAAGTCCCTTGTCCTCGACTACCTCAAGGCCTTTGGCAAAGGCCATGTTTGTGGCGGTCTGCCAAATCGCATCCGCGCGTTCATCCGCTCGCAGGATCACATGTGCGCGCTTCAGCTTGGCCTCGTAGTTGTCAAAGCCAGAAACAGCAAAAGCCGCGGGCGCATGGAAACGGTGACCCTCAGTGATATCGCCTGCGTCGATCCCGTCGACCTTCACCGGGACTACCGACGCGCCAGCCTCGTCAGAAAGGACGCAAAGAATGCGATGAAGCGGGCGCACCCAGCGGAGCGACCCGGCGCCCCAGACCATGGATTTGGGCCACGGGAAGGACCGGATCGTCGCCTCAAGCACCTCTGCCACGATGTCGGCGGCCGGACGGCCCGGCGTTTCGATGGTTGCGAACCAGACTTGCCCTTTTTTGTCGTCACGGGCTTCGAGTTGATCCTTGGTCAGCCCCGTCGATCGCAGAAAGCCTTCAAGTGCCTTTTCGGGCGCATCGGTGCGCGGGCCCTTGCGCTCCTCTCGTTTGTTTGGGCTTTTCTCAAGAAGACCTTCAATCGACAGCGTCAGGCGCCGCGGTGTGGCAAACGCACCCGCGCTGGCATAGGTCAGGCCCGCCTCGACAAGACCGTCCGTCACAAGACGTTTGAGGTCATCGGCCGCGCGGCGTTGCATCCGTGCGGGGATTTCTTCGGAAAAAAGCTCGATCAGGAGGTCGGGCATGGGTCAGTCCTTGAGCGGTTCGGCGGGGGTTTAGCGGATGTGGCCGAGGCGTGCGAGGGGAAATACGGTGCGGATGGTTGGGCTCACTGGGGCTCTGCCCCAGACCCCGGGATATTTGTGGCCAGATGAAGAAGAAGCCTACTCAGCGGGCGGCGTCGGACAATCATCAGGCAAGGGGTCGCCGTCGAAATGTGCCGAGCCACAGGCATTGATTTCGTGCCAGATGCGCCCTTGGCCCGTGGCGCTGATCCCGATCACCCGGTCGATGCCGTATTGGATGTTGGCCTGACCTAGGAAGACGAGCATCTCGCCGCTATCGATCTGGGCTGCGATGTCATCGGCATCAAAACAGTCAAACCATCCAGGCGCGACCCGGGGGTCAGGTGTTTCTTCGTAAAGAACGTAGGTTTCGGTCAATAACGCAAGGCTTTGGGACGTTTGGAAACAACCCCGGTAGCGGATCGGAGAGCTGTCGGCGTCAATCGCGGTAAGCCCCTCGGCCAGGATCGGTTCTGGGTCACCCGACACGATCTTGGTCAGCATGACGTCTCCTCCGGACACGGCGGAGGCGTCTTCATAGAACGCGTAGACCTGCAAATAGTAGACCGCCGCGCCTGCGATGAGCGCGATCAGCACAAGAAAACCGCCGACAAGACGCCCGCTCATGCCGCTTGGGTTTCGACGTAGGCGTCGGCGCAGGCCTTGGCGAGCGCGCGCACGCGTCCAATGTAGGCTTGCCGCTCGGTGACCGAGATCACACCACGCGCGTCCAGCAGGTTGAATATATGGCTGGCCTTGATGCACTGGTCATACGCGGGATGGGCCATGATGATACGTTTGCCCGTCTTCGGATCGTCCGCAGGCGCGGCGAGGATGGCCGCGCATTCGGCTTCGGCGTCTTCGAAATGCTTGAGCAGCGCCTCGGTATTCGCCTGATCGAAATTGAAGCGGCTGTATTCCTCTTCCGTCTGCAGAAACACGTCGCCATAGCTCAGCGGGATGGGCGTTTGAGGATCATTGAACGGCATCTCCATCACGTGATCGATGCCAAGCACATACATGGCCAGCCGTTCCAGGCCGTAGGTCAGCTCCCCCGAAACCGGGCGGCAATCATGCCCGCCAACCTGTTGGAAGTACGTGAATTGACTGACTTCCATGCCGTCACACCACACTTCCCAACCCAGCCCCCATGCACCAAGCGTCGGGCTTTCCCAGTCGTCCTCGACAAAGCGGATGTCGTGGATGTCGGTGTCGATGCCAATGGCCTTGAGGCTCCCCAAGTACAGGTCCTGAAAGTCCGGCGGAGACGGCTTCATGATGACCTGGAACTGATAGTAGTGCTGAAGGCGGTTGGGATTCTCGCCATAGCGGCCATCGGTTGGGCGTCGCGAGGGTTGAACATAGGCTGCTGCCCAGGGTTTCGGACCCAAGGCGCGAAGCGTTGTTGCTGGATGGAACGTCCCCGCACCGACTTCCATGTCATAGGGCTGCAAAATGGCGCAGCCTTGCTCGGACCAATAGGTCTGAAGACGCAGGATTATCTCTTGAAAGCTTTTGGGCTTTGACATGGGGCTGCTCCGGAAAATCGCGTTCTCAATATGCAACGGCTGTCGGGGGGTCAATCGGATCAAGGGCGATTTCGCTGTGTCACTCTTGACGCGCGCGAAAGGGCGCGTCTTTTAAGAGGGTCTGCCCAGAACGGGCAGGCGTTGTTGCGTGACCAGAGGCCGCCCCGATGCTCAGATTTTTCGCTGTTCTTTTCTGCCTGACCTTTGCTGTGCCCGTATGGGCCCAAAATCAGGTTTGGCTGCAAGTTGAAGCGCGGCCCAATCAAGTACAGGCCGAAGAACGGGCGCGGGATTATGCCGGTCGGCTCAACAACGTGGCCGGTTTCCGGCTTGGATCCGGCTGGTTCGCAATCGTGCTTGGGCCCTATGACGCAGCAAGTGCACCGTCAGAGCTTTCGCGCTTGCGCATTGCGGGTGCCGTGCCTCGGGACGCCTTCATTGCAGATGGTTCGGCGTTTGGGCCGCGGTTTTGGCCCGATGGGCCGCTGCCGGTCGTGGATACACCCGCCCCTGCCCCGTTGCCCGAACTGGTCGCGTCCGATGAAACACCGGCGCAGGCCCGCACCTCCGAACGCCTTTTGACACGGCCCCAGCGCGAGGAGCTACAGATCGCTTTGCGTTGGGAAGGGTTTTACAATTCGTCGATCGATGGCGCGTTCGGGCCCGGAACGCGGCGCGCGATGGGCGCGTGGCAGGCTGCCAACGGCTTCGAAAACACCGGGGTTCTCACGTCCGCCCAGAGGGTTGCGCTTCTTGGGGCGTACAATGACGCGCTGGCCAGCCTTGCCATGGCCCCGGTTTTTGACGCCAGAGCCGGGATCGAGATCGATATGCCCACGGGCCTTGTTGCCTTTGATCGCTACGAAGCTCCGTTTGCCCACTACACTGCGTCCACCGATGATGGCGTGCAGGTCCTTTTGATCAGTCAGGCAGGCGATGCAACGTCTTTTGCCAGCCTGTACGAAGTGCTCCAATCCTTGCGTGTCATTCCGCTGGACGGCGACCGGAGACGCAATCGAAGCAGTTTCTCAATCGTAGGCGCGAATGATCAGATCGTATCCGAAGCCTATGCCGAGCTGGCCAATGGCGAAATCAAAGGATTTGTGCTGACCTGGCCAGCGGGTGACGAAAAGCGCCGCAGCCTTGCCGTTGCGGCCATGCGGGACAGCTTTGCATCGGTGCGCGGGCAGGTTTTGCCTGACAATGCCGGACAAGGGTTCGACCAAAGCACGGATCTGCTGGCCGGTCTGGAAATCAGGCGACCGGATGCAGCGATTTCCGGGTTCTTCGTGGACGCGAGCGGGGCCGTTTTGACCGCGGGCGCGCCTGTTGGTTCCTGTGAACGCATAACGCTCGGCGAAGACACGGAAATGACGCTGGCTTGGCAGGCTGACGGCTTGGCCCTTCTTGAGCCGCGCGAGCGCCTTGCTCCAATCGCGGTGGCCCGACTTGCAACGACAGCACCGCGTCTGAACGCGGATATCGCTGTGGCGGGGTATTCCTTTGGCGGCGCCTTGGGTGCGCCGTCGGTCACGTTTGGCACGCTAGACGATCTGCGGGGCCTGAATGGAGAAGATACCCGCCAACGCTTTACACTCGATGCCGCACCCGGCGATACGGGCGGGCCAATACTGACCGAGGCCGGTGCAATACTGGGCGTTCTGCTTCCGCGAGAAGAAGGCGGTCGCCAGTTGCCCGAGGGCGTGCAGTTTGGAGCCAACGTACCAAGCATTGCGGAGTTTCTCGGGGCTGCAGGGATCAACGCCGCGGCGGCGGACGAAAGCGACGCCCTAGCACCCGAAGACTTGACCCGACTGGCGGCGGATTTCACGGTTTTGGTGAACTGCTGGAACTAGGCCGTTTACGCGCGCCAGAAGTGCAGCGTTAGGATGGCATAAACCACCATCAGCTCTAGGCGCCCGACCAGCATCG
>CAZWZG010000066.1:0-9273 GCA_964638245.1 uncultured Rhodobacterales bacterium | reverse complement strand
TGCAGCGTTAGGATGGCATAAACCACCATCAGCTCTAGGCGCCCGACCAGCATCGCTGCCGCCAGAAGCCATTTCGCTGTGTCGGAAAGCGGTGCGAAATTGCCTGACGGACCAACGATATCACCCAGGCCGGGGCCGATGTTGGCCAGTGCGGCAGACGCAGCCGAAACTGAAGTGATCAAATCCAAGCCAGTCGCCCCCAGGAGCACAGCCGTGACTCCAAGCGAGATCAGGAACAATACGAAGAACGCCATGACCGACGACAGAACCTCGTCGTCGATGGGGCGTCCGTCGTAGCGCGGCCGGAATAGGCCGTGTGGCGAATGGCTTCGCTGCAGCTGAGCGAAAATGCTCGAAACAAGGATCTGGTAGCGGAAGACCTTGATCGAACAACTTGTGGAGCCTGCGCAGCCGCCAATGAGACCCGCAAAAAACAGCACTGCTACCGGAAACGCTCCCCAAAGCATGTAGTCCGCACTCGCATAGCCCGTTCCGGTCAGGATCGACACGCCGTTGAAGAGCGCCTTGCGCAAACCAAGCTCTCCCGTCAGTGGGGAGGTCGCCCAGAGCCACAGAACCAGTAGGAGGCCGACCGCAACGATCAGTCCGAGGAAAGCGCGCACCTGTGCGTCTGCAAAAATGTTGCCGCCTGCGCCTGACAATAGTTGCACGTAGCGCACGAAGGGGAGTGCAGCGAGGATCATGAAGGCGATTGCGGTGTATTCGACACCGGCCCCGAAGACGGCGAATGAGTCATCGTAGTTGGCAAAGCCCCCGGTCGCGATTGTGGTCATCGCATGAACAATCGCGTCAAACGGGGCCATGCCAAAACCCAGGTAGAAGAGCCCGCAGATGATGGTCAGCGTCAGGTACACGACCGAAATCCGGGCCGATATCTGACCCGCGCGCGGAAGGATTTTTCCAAAGGTATCAAAGCCTTCCGAGCGGAAGATCTGCATGCCACCAATGCGCAGCTCCGGCAAAAACACCATGGCCACAACAATGATCCCGATCCCACCGATCCATTGCAGCATTCCGCGCCAGAAAAGGATCCCGCGCGGCAGGTCTTCGAGCCCCGTGAACACGGTCGAGCCGGTTGTCGTAAGCCCGGACATGGCTTCGAAAAACCCGTCAACAAGGCGTGCTTCGGTCGCGCCCAGCCAGAACGGGATCGCGCCGAAAACCGGCAAGGCAAGCCAAACACCTGTTGTGATCAGGAAGGTCTGTTGAATGTTGATGCGCTGATCGGCGCCATTTGAACAGGCTAGCGCCACCCCGCCCCCGGCAAAACCCGTCAGAATAGCGCTTTGCAGGAAAACCCAAGCGTGCCCATTCCCCGACACCCAGTCGACGAACATGGGCACCAGCATGGCACCGCCCAGCACGGCCACAAGCAGGCCAATCACGTACCCCACCGGGCGCAGATCGATCATGGGGCGAGCCTTGTCCCGCGCGCCCGCGCCTGTCAACCGCCGTGGTGCAGCGTTGCAAACAGGCGTGGCTCAAGACCAAGGGTTTCGAACGTCGACCCCGCCGCGATGACGCTGACGGCGTCATGGCTGTGCAGACTTTCCTGATGGCTGGCCGCGACGCGGTAATCGCCAGCGGCTGCAAGGGCCTCGATCGCCTGTGCAAACAGTCGCACCGCGTCTTCGACAAAGATCGGATTGGCGGCGTTCAGCTCTGCAAACGCCTGTTCATCCTCGCGTTTAACCATCACTTGCGTCTCAGTCGGCACCGCAATCCGGCACGCCTCGATCAGCGTTTCAAAGTCCAGCGTTTGCTCGGCCTCAAGCGCAACGGACAGGCGTGCGACGGAGCGCTGCGAATGGGGGGTGGCCAATTGACCTCTCGTCGCGCGGGCATGCTCGGACAACTCCAGCGAACACGGGCACGTGGACGAGTAAACATAGTCAAGATGAAGGATCCGCGTACGCTCGCCGCCCTTGTCGATCACCTCGTAAGCGCAATCGTAATATTGCCAGCCGGTGAGGCCCGAACGCAGACTTTGCACCTCAAGAGGGAGCGAAAAGGCCACCTGGATCCGCGCTGCGTCCCCTCCAAGGTCGTCTCGATAGCTGTCCAGAGCCGCCTCGAGCGCCTCCAAACCCATCGCCTTATCCGCATGGGTGTAAAAGCTGCGCATGATGCGCGACATGTTGATGCCCTTGGCGGTTGCGGCAAGGCTGACTGTGCCTGTCACGGATGCGTCCACGCGTTCATGTCCCGCGCGAGTCGGCACACGCAGGGGCAAGCGGAAATTGGAAATACCGACGTGCTGGATCGCTGCTTTTGCACCGCGGATCAGGCTGGCCGGGCCGTTTTGCAGGTCGGGCAGCGTCGCGCGATAGGCATCATCAGACTTAAACTCGGCGGGGTATGACCGGCGAAACTCTGGATAAGCCGGTGCTGTGTCGGCAACCTCGGTTGCGTTTTCATGCGCTGCGACGCGGATATTCATGACCCGACCCCTTTTGACGTTCGATGCGGCACGCGGCCGGACTTCGTCATGTAAGTGGGGTTCGTGCGCTGTCCAGTGCCATGGCAAATCGCGTCAGGGTTTCGCCGTTTCTTTCGACCTGCTGGGTCTCTGTCACCCGCCAGCCGCGACGTTCCACAAACGGGCGGAAAAAGAGGCTCGCGAATGTGAAAAACGGCGCGTCTGAAGGGGTTTCAGCAAGGATCGCATCATACAGTTTTGCGGCAGTGCCCTGCCCTCTTTCGCCGGGCAAAACGAAGGCCAGATCAATATGATGATCCTGCGTCATAAGCATGAAACCCACAGCTTTTTCGCCCCTGTAAGCGAGGAAGCCTGAGCTATCGCGAAACCGATCAGACCACTCACGGCCGCTTGGAACCTTTGGCGCCCACGCAGCTAGCTCATTATCCGAGTAAGGCCCGCCCGACACCCCGCGCACCGCATCGGAGTAAATCTGCGCACAAAGCGGAGCATCCGCCGCACCGTCAATGCGGCGCAGACGGATCACAATTGGGCGAGCGCGTGGGTCATGTCGGCGATCAGATCCCGCTGATCCTCGATCCCGAGGCTGACACGGATCATGCCGTCTGTAATGCCAAGCGCGCTGCGCTGCTCCTCGCTGAGCCGCTGGTGCGTTGTGGTGGCTGGGTGGGTGACGATGCTTTTGGCGTCGCCGAGGTTGTTTGAGATGACCATGACCTCAAGCGCGTTCAACACCTTAAACGCTGCGTCCTTGCCGCCTTTGATGTCCAGCGCGACAACCGTACCGCCCGCCTCCATCTGCGCTGTGGCGACGGCGTGGTTGGGGTGGGATGCCAGCTGCGGATATATCACGCGGGCCAAATCTTCATGCCCTTCAAGCGCCTGGGCGAATGCAAGAGCGTTTGCGGCTTGCGCGCGCACGCGAAGGTCCAGCGTTTCCAACCCCTTTAGCATGACCCAGGCCGTAAACGGGCTCATCGCCGCGCCAGTGTGCTTGAGGTAAGGTTCAACAGTGCCGCGAACAAATTCGGTTGTGCCAAGGATCACGCCGCCCAGCGCGCGCCCCTGCCCGTCCACGTGTTTCGTCGTAGAGTAAACGACCACATCCGCGCCCTGCTCCAGAGCCCGACTAAAGATCGGCGTGGCGAAAACATTGTCGACCACCACGAGCGCATCTTTTTCGTGGGCAATCTTGGAAACCGCCTCGATATCAATCACCTCGAGGGCCGGGTTCGACATGGTCTCAAAGAACACGGCCTTGGTATCATCACGCACAGCCGCCCGCCATTGATCCAGATCTGTGCCATCCACGAATGTCACTTCGACGCCGTAGCGGGTCAGGACATTCTCAAGGATATAGAGACAGGATCCAAACAGCGCCCGCGAGGACACCACGTGATCGCCCGCGCTCAGCATCGAAAAGAGCGCACCATTGACCGCCGCCATGCCCGAGGCCGTGGCAAAGGCATCTTCGGCGCCTTCAAGCATCGCGATGCGATCTTCGAACATCCGCACGGTGGGGTTGCCGTAGCGGGCATAGATGAACTCATCCTCGCCGCTTTCGATAAACCGAGCTTCAGCAGCCTCGGCGCTTTCGTATACGAAGCCTTGGGTCAAAAAGATCGCTTCGGCCACTTCGCCATATTGGCTGCGGCGCGTGCCGCCATGGACCAGCTTGGTGCGCGGTTTCATCTCTTTCATGTGCCCTCACTGCACGGTTTCACCCGGGTCGAACGGAATGGAGGTCAAAGATGGGTGAATGCGCCCTGACCTCTTTAGCGGTGTGTTTAACGTGGCCCGCAATCCGGTAAACAAATCGCCACGGAGTCTGGGCGTACCTGTCGCCTGCGTGTCCGTCAAGCACCGTCATATACTGGTTACGCGTTCGTCACGGGCGTGTCGTATGGGCTGGGTAGCAGGCAACAACAACATGTTGTGGTTTGGTCCCATGACTCTATTGCGCCTATCCGCCTCAGGTTCATCAGCCGCGCCAGTCGGTCCGCGGGCGCTTGGAGATGCTCTGGAGCACGCGCTTTCTGAGCTGCCGCCCGGCGCGCCAGTGGTGATCATGATCCACGGTTACAAATTTTCGCCCCGATCATACCGCCATACCCCGCATCGCCATATCTTAGCACTGCGCACGTCCAAACGCGCGCCAAGGCTGATCTCATGGCCGCGCCATATGCGCATGGCCAACGGCCCCGAAAATGGTTTGGTTGTGGCTTTTGCCTGGCACGCCCGCGGGTCGGTCTGGCGCGCGCACGACCGTGCCCCTGCTGCAGCGCAAGCTCTTGCAGACGTCATCAAGCGGATCAAAGCGCGGCGCAACGGGCCCCTGGACATTATGGCGCACAGCCTTGGCGCCCGCGTCGCTCTTTCCGCGCTCGAACAGTCGGACGCTAATAGCATCAACCGGATCATCCTGATGTCAGGCGCAGTGTTTCGCTCTGACGCCCAGCGTGCGCTGGACAGCCCCGCAGGACAAACCGCTGAGGTTATCAACACGACCAGCCCCGAAAACTGGCTGTTCGACCACCTATTCGCCAACCTTGTGCGGCCGTTTGCGTTTTGGGACACGCCCATTTCAGCTGGCTTGCGCAAGTCGCGCCGAAACTGGCTGGACATTGCCGTTAGCGATCCGGCGACCTGCATTGCGCTTGCGCAACTTGGGTTCAGGATTGGTCTACCACGAAAGCGGATTTGCCATTGGACGGGTTACCTACGCCCCGGTCTGTTCCCGCTCTACCGGGCGCTTCTTCAAAATCGGGAGTCTTGGCCGCTGCACCGACTACGTGAGGCGCTTCCGGTTCAATGCCCGACAATTGCCTTTGAACAAGGACTCAACAGCATCAACACGCGCCGCCCAACCACTGTCGTTGGCGTCTAAAGACGCACTTTCTGCAGGATCTCCCGAAGCGCCTCGCGCTCATGCTCGGAAAGCGAAACAAGGACCTCGTCCAGCACACGGTCGATCGTCGCCCGCATTTCTCGCACCTTGTCACGACCCGGCTCGGTCAGGCTGAGCCTCAGAACACGCCGATCCTGCCGGCAGGGTGTTCGCATCAAAAGGTTGTTCTCTTCCAGCACCTGGACGGTGCGCGTGATCTGCGACTTGTCCCGCCCCACGCGTTCCACCACCCGCGTGAGAGGCACAGCGTCCTCACCATCAAGTGAAAGAAGAACCATCGATCCAAGCGGCCCCAACGGCTCGCCTTCGCTTGTTTCAGTGCGCTTCGTGACTTCGATATGAACGCGTCGCGAAAACCTGTCCGCAAGACGGACAATGTCAGTACCAATCATAACCTACCTGCTCCCCCCCAGAAGCTGATAGACGCAAGATACGGAATTAAGACGGAATTGACACGGTTTTTTTGAAGGGTGTGTTACGCGTGGGAACCACGTCTATCCGGCCTTGTCGGCGTCGTCTTCGATCAGAAAGCGCTGGAGCGCCAGGATCTGGACCCAGAGAAAAACAAATAGAAGGCCAGGAAAGACAAAGGTTTCGATCTTGACCCATGCATCATCCGACATCGTGCGCCATATGATTTCATTGGCGATCGCCAGAAGTGCAAAGAGCCCTGCGAGCCGCTTCGTCAGGATCATCCAGCCCTCAGGTTCCATCGGAAGCATCTGACCCAGCGCCCACTCCAAGTAGCTTTTGCCCCGCCAAAGTCCGAAACCGAGAATGCCCGCAATAAGTCCGTAGACGATCGTCGTCTTCATCTTGAAGAACCGCTCATCATTGAACCAAACCGTCAGCCCGCCAAAAACGATCACGAGGACAGCTGTCACGATCTGCATCCTCGACAGTTCTCCGGTCAGGGCCCAAAGCGCGCCCATCGCTGCAAGGAGGACCGGAACAAAGACCGCCGCTGCCATTATGAAACCGTCATACTCGACACCGAAAACAGTGTAAGTCTCGTCCCTCACCAGCATGTAGAAGCCGAAGAAGAACAATGGCGGGCCCAATTCGAGGACCTGTTTCAGGACGGGATTGATCTTGCGTGTTTCCATGGCTTTCTCTGACCTAAGAAGCCCGGAAACGCAATCAAGGGAACTCGCGTAAGTCTGCAGGCGCCGAAGTGGCGGATCAGCCGCCCATTTCGACAATGACAGCGCCAAGCGCAATCAGAGCCATCAAGGCCAAACGGGGCGGCCCCACACGTTCCCCAAGCATGAGCCAGCCAATCAACGCAGCGAAAACAGTCGAGGTTTCTCGCAAGACCGCCGCCTCGCCGACCTTGTCCAAGCGCGTTGCGAGCATGATCGACCCGAAAGACAAAGGCGCGACAATCGCACCTGTGATCCCAAGGCGCAAAAGGGCCAAGCGCTCTCCAGGTTTGGGCCACTTTCGAGGGAAGAAAAGAGCAAGGATTGGCATGAAGAACGCGTCGATAAAGAAGAACCAGGCGATGAACGTGAATGGATCAGCAGTGGCGCGAATACCGTAGGCGTCATAAGTCGTGTAAAGCGCAACGAAACCGCCGGTTAGCACCGCAAGTGCAAGGGCCAACGGCAGTTTTTCCCGGTTCACATCCAGAAAGATCAGGTTGTAGATCGCCAACCCGAAGATCCCGCTCAAAAGCACACCAACGCCAAGCCACTGAACACCGGTGAAGGTTTCGTTGAACAAAAGCCCCGCACCAATAACTGCAAAAAGCGGGCCCGTGCCACGAACGACGGGGTAGACCACCGTATAGGCCCCGAATGTGTAGGTCGCCGCCTGGCTCAGCTTGTAGCCCACATGAATGACGAAGACCCACGCGAAGATGGGCCACATATGCGGCTCGGGCCATGGGACGATGAACAGGGCGATGGGTGCAAATATCAGGCCGTAGCAAGCATCAATCGCCGCGCGACTTATCCACGGATCAAACTGACCTTTCTGAAGCGCACCAAAAAGCGCGTGCAGAAAGGCCGCGGACAAGGCAAGGCAAAGGGCCACTGTGTGGCCCGTTTCGGTCCCTTCGATCGAAACGAGCCATGCGCTCATTGCGGGGCGCGGCCGGTGTACTCTGCTTGGATCGTGGCGCCTTCAAAAACGCTAGCAAGCGCTTCGGCCAACGGTAGCGCTGTGGCGGTCCCAATTTGACGCAGCCCAATTCCGTCAGGAGCGTCCAATGAAACGTCCAACCTTCCCCAAGGTGCCGGCCCATCAAGAACCATCGCCTGCAAGGCCGCACGACTGTCTTGGTCAAACACAGCCTCTGGCCAGTCGTCGATCATGTTCGCCACTTCGGACAATGTCGCGTCCATCACACGGCGCGGCTCACCCGGCACTACGCGAACGCGATCGATGATGAAGGACAAAAGCAGGCCATCCAGAAACCCGGTGTTTTCGACCGAGAACGAGACAGCGTGCACGGCGATATCTTCGGGTGTTTGTCCGAAGATCAATGTCGAGGCGATCCCGGAACTGCGCGCCGTCATTTCCAGTCCATTGGCGCCTGGAAGATCGAGCGAGAACGTTTCGATATCCACGACGCCAGCTTCGGGCGTCCACACGATAGAAAGATCAGCGTCAATCGTGTTGCGACGCGCCTGCTCGGCCAAAAGATAGGCCACCCATCGATCCTCGCTCGCGGCGATCATCCGGGCATCACGCACGGAGATCTCCAACGAGACTGTCTCGGAAAAACCATCTTCTTCAACACCTTGCAAAGACCACTCGATGGCCTCGACGGTGATCGTCAGGTTCGTGCCCTGCCCCAGAACGAGGCCCTCCAACCGGCAGGGTTCTTGCCCAACCAAGACACCTGAATCGCGCACCGAATAGCCGCTGACACCCATAGAAGCGAACACGAAATCGCGTTCTGCTACACACTCTGCAACTGCAGGTGTAGCGCACACTGCGCACACGACCGCCGCCCGTATCATACTTCGGTTCCCGTCAGGGCCGCTGCGAAATCCTCGGGATCAAATGGGGACAGATCATCGATTTGTTCCCCAACACCAATGGCGTGAATCGGCAGACCGAACTTGTCGGCCAAAGCGACGAGCACGCCGCCTTTGGCGGTCCCGTCGAGCTTGGTCATCACCAGGCCGGAGACATCTGCCAGTTTCTGGAAGGTTTCGACCTGGCTCAATGCATTTTGGCCGGTCGTCGCGTCCAGAACCAAAAGCGTGTTGTGAGGCGCGTCTGGGTCTTTTTTTCGGATCACACGCACGATCTTGGACAATTCTTCCATCAGGTCTTGGCGATTTTGAAGCCGCCCCGCCGTGTCAATCATCAATAGATCCGCGCCGGTGCGTTCAGCTTCGGTCATGGCGTCAAAAGCGAGGCTTGCCGGGTCGGAGCCCTCTGGAGCGGTCAGGACCGGCACCCCGGCACGATCGCCCCAAACCTGAAGCTGCTCGACAGCGGCGGCGCGGAATGTGTCTCCTGCCGCGATGACGACCGACTTGCCCGCCGCGCGAAACTGGCTGGCCAGCTTTCCGATAGTCGTGGTCTTGCCTGACCCGTTGACGCCGACGACCAGCACCACCTGCGGTGTCTTGGCAAAAATCGGCAAAGGCCGTGCCACAGGCTCCATGATGCGCGCAACTTCGCTGCGCAAAAGGCCCTTGATTTCAGCGACGGTCAGACGGCGCCCCATATTGCCGTCAGCGATATTGGCCGTCACGCGAAGCGCGGTGTCCACACCCATATCCGCCGTGATGAGCAGTTCCTCGAGGCTTTCGAGCATGTCATCGTCGAGCACACGGCGCGGCTCGGCTGGCGTACTGCGCCCGAACATCCGGGACATCAGCCCACGCCGCTCTGGCTCTGGCTCTGGCTCTGGCTCTGGCTCTGGCTCTGGCTCTGGCTCTGG